>JBIKPM010000035.1:0-11770 GCA_044357435.1 Flavobacterium sp.
TCAGGTGTTGAACCAGGAATTGGTTCATTGCCAATAGTAGTTAAATCAGTAGGCGGTTGTGGAACATCTACAGCTAGAACATTAACATTGGCCAGAGCCGTACCCGGCGCTCCAACAGCTTTAGTGCTTACTGATGGACCTACAGCACTAACTAAAGTGAGTCCTTACACAGGAAAATCAACTGAATTGACATTGACTGCTACCCCATTTACGACTCAAGGTGGTACTGCAACTTCGTATGCTTGGATTCTTCCTGCTGGAGTAAATTGTTTGACTGACAATACACCAACAATGGTTAAACAAAGTGTAAACACAGGAACTTTCACAACAGAAGGAGCTCCTATTTTCGCAATCCAAGATTTTGAAGCAATTTCTACGGGAACAGAAAGTACAATAACAGTTGATTTCGCAGGTGCTGCCACTGCAGGAGTGTTATCATTCCCATTGAGTGTATTTGCGGTTAACAGAACTGGAAATTCAAAAGCTAGAACAAGAATTGTAACAGCTGCTGCGCCTGCTACTCCTGCCATAGTTGGAAGTGATGGAAATGGAACAGCTGCTCAATTCGGTAGTTGTCTTTCTAAAACCTATACTGCTACTTTAATCCCAGGGGCTACTTACAATTGGACAGCTCCAGGAGGAACAATTACTCAAACAGGAAATGTTATCGTGGTTGATTATTCAGCTACGTTAGTACCTTTATTAGGAACTTCAACAGTAACTTGTTCTGCAACAAACGGTACAGCTACAAGTGGTGTAAAATCACTTACAGTGAAAAGAATAGCTTGTACAACTCCCGCTCCTAGATTTTCAGATGTTACTGAAAAATTCAGCGTAGTGGCGTTTCCTAACCCCTCTTCGACTAACTTCAACTTAAGCATCACCAGCTCAAGTGCAAAAAATGTAGAAGTAAAAGTATATGATATGATTGGTAAATTAATCAACAAAATGGAGGGTAGTCCAAGTAAAGTGGCTGGGCTTCAAATTGGGGATCGATATCCATCAGGGGTCTATAATGTAATTGTTTCTCAAGGCACCGAGGTGAAAACCCTGCGGGTGATTAAGCAATAAAAAAGGCATAAGCTAAAAGGCAATAGCCAAAAGTCAAAAGGATAGCCAAAAGTCAAATGTCAAAAAGGCGCAAGATTCAGTTCATGCGCCTTTTTTATGCTTAATCGTGAACCAAATCTGCCAATAATTTTTTATCGCCCACAATCCACAGGATGTCGTCTTTTTCCAGAATCACATTCGACTCGGGGTTTAAGGTTCGAATACCTCTTTTTTCGATACCCACAATCAAGCCTTTTGTCTTTTCACGAAGATTGGAGTCTTTGATACTTTTTCCCAAAAAGGTGTTATTTTTTAATTCAATTTGACGTAAAACGATGTCGGGTTCCTGAATTTCTGGAGAAATTTCGATTTCGTGTTGGTCTAAATATTTCTTAAATTCTTGTACTTGGGCATCCGTACCAATTACGCAAACTTCGTCTCCTGGAAAAATGCGTTCACTCGCTTGTGGAATATGAATCGTGATTTCGCCCCTTTTGATGGAGACAATATTTATACCCAATAACTCTCTAAGTTTTAAATTTTTCAATGATTTTCCTGCTATGTTTGATTTTGTTGCAATGTCAAAAACCGCCATGTGACCATCCCAGGGGGTTAAATCACTTCGGCTTCTTTTGGCTTTTGCAATCTCCCTGCCGTTTAAATTGGCCAAAAAATGATTCTCAATTTTATGGTATTGAATATGAAGTTTCTTTTGGAAAAGCAAATAAATTACAATTGCAATTATTAAGGCAATTAAAGTGATTTTTGGCGAGAAGAAAGTATTCAATAACAATCCAATAAAGAAAATAGACAATAGAATCCGTATAAAAAATAACATGGTCAAAGGACCACGGGATTTGCGGTCTTCCATTAATTGTTCAACTTCAGCCATGGCCACTCTTCGGAAGGCAAGTGCCCACAAAAATGGAGCTATTATACTTAATGTTATCAAGGCTCCCAAAACATTTCCTAAAGGGTAATCTTCAACCAATGGGGCAATATACCGTGAGGAAAGCAGGATAATGGCCAGAATTATTGCAACTAGCGCAACAACTTGAATTAAAAAGGCATTGATTACCGTTTGCCATAAACTGACTGTTTTTATGGCTTGTGTGCTGGCAGAATAACGTTCGATTCGTTTGGTCCATTTGCGCGGTAGGTTTTGGGCTAAATATTCAGAAAAAGGCTGGGAATACTTAACCATAAACGGAGTCGTAAAAACCGTAACGGCCGAAACGGCCACTACAATTGGATACAAAAAAGTATTTGTTGCTTTTAGGGTTACTCCCAAGGTTGCTATAATAAACGAAAACTCCCCAATTTGCGATAAACTCATTCCAGTTCTTATGGAATCTTTTAAGGGTTGCCCCGATAACAATGCACCCAATGTAGAGCTAATGGATTGCCCGAAAATGGTAACAAAGGAAAGGATTACGACAGGAATAGCGTGTTCATACAAGACTTCAGGGGCGATTAACATTCCCACAGATACAAAAAAAACGGCACCGAATAAATCTTTTACTGGTTTTACTAAATGTTCAATGTGTTCGGCTTGGGTAGTTTCGGCAATTATGGAACCCATTATAAATGCACCCAGAGCAGGAGAAAAACCAACATTGGCGGCTAAACCAACCATTGTTAAGCATAACGCAATTGAAATAATCAGTAACATTTCGTCTGTGAGTAAATGTTTGGTTTTTTTGAGTACTGTTGGTATGATAAAAATACCTCCCAAAAACCAAATCACAAGGAAAAATACCAGTTTCAATACTGACATTAAGAGGTCGATTCCGGAAAATTGGTTACTAACAGCAATCGTTGATAACAAGACCATCATCAAAATTGCCAATATATCTTGTACAATTAAGGAGCCAATAACGATTCCGGCAAATTTTTGGGTCTTGACACCTAACTCATCAAATGATTTTAAAATAATGGTGGTGGAAGAGATAGAAAGGATTACACCTAAAAAAATGCTGTCCATTTTGGACCAATGCATCCATTGGCCAACAGAATAGCCCAAAATGCACATGGTGACAATTTGTGTACCCGCTGTGATAGAAGCGGTTCCGCCCACTTTCATCAATTTTTTAAAACTAAATTCCAGCCCCAAACTGAACAATAAAAAAATAACACCAATTTCAGCCCAAACTTCCACACTTTTGATTTCTTTTACTGAAGGGAAAAAATCAAAATGATTTCCTGCCAAAAAACCCGCAATTAAATAACCCAAAACCAAGGGTTGCTTTAATTTTCTGAATATCAAAACAGCAATTCCTGCAGTCATCAAGATTAAACCCAAATCGCTGATTAAAGGTTCCAGATGATGGGAGACTTCGGTTGCTTTTTCAGCTACACTCATATGAATAGTTTTTTTTCCTTTAAGGCTTTACACCACTGTCTGGGCTAAAATACAAAAAAACCTTTGATGGCGAATAGCCAATTCTAAACTAAAAAGTTTCTTTAGAGTTTATTCCAAAAAAAAAGCCATCAAAAGACGGCTTCTTCACAAAAAAATGTGCGTGGTATTATATTCCCAAGAAATTACTTGGTGTGATTTGCATCAATTCGGTTTTGATTTCGGCAGAAATGTCCAAGGTTGCAATAAAATTATGAATGGCTTTTTTGTCAATGGCTTCATTCGTCCTGTTCAATCCTTTCAAGGCTTCATACGGATTTGGATAGGCCTCGCGACGCAAAATCGTTTGAATCGCTTCGGCAACAACAGCGACATTTTTAGTTGATGTAAATGCACTAGGAAAATTTGGTAATGGTTTAGACTAATCAAGTGAAGATATTTTCGATGTAATTGCCTATCCAAACCCATCATACTCTGAGTTCACAATCCAAACTTCTGCAAAAGGAGCGATGAGTGTAAAAGGATATGATATGCAAGGTCGTTTGGTTGAAAATGCAGATACTAACAAAGTAGGTTCAAGATTAGCTGCTGGTACTTACAATCTAATTGTAAACCAAGGAGCTAACACTAAATCAGTTCGTGTTATAAAACAATAACATTTTAGACGAAAGTCTTAAAAACGCAAAAAGGGACAAGATTCAATTCTTGTCTCTTTTTTGTTTATGTTTTAAAATTAATTTTACCTTAAAATTTTATATTAAATATAAAAATAGAGAACGAAAGCTATTGATATTAATTTTAGTTATTATTTAAAGATTACGGTTTAGTATTGTAAACTTTAACCCAATCTACATACATCGTTGCGGGTAATTTAGTTGTATCAAAAGTACCATCCCAATCCCCTTGAGGATGTACACTGGTAGAAAATATAATAAATTCATTCACGTCAGGAATCCATTTATCAGTTGCAATTTCTCTAATCAAAACTCCATCTATGTACCATCTTAAGAAGGTTGAAGTCCAATGAAAACCATAAGTATGATATCTGTTGTAAATATTATCCACACTTAAAATTGGATGGTTATATGTATAAGTATTTACAAATGAACTTGGATGACCAGAATAATAACCGTCTATATGCACATTAGTGGAGTATCTATAATCACTACTTATTTGTCCTCCTGTACCTTCAATAATATCAAGTTCAGCACCATCAGTTGCCGAATTTAGTGTTCCACCTTCTGGACATGATGAACTAGAACAATCCATCCCCGCCATACTTGTCGGCATCATCCAAAATGCTCCTTGAAAACCGTAAGGCAAAGGCATCCAAATACTTGCTTCATAATAGCCGTATGTTCTTGCTTTTGCATGTAATGTTCTAACAAACACTCTTGAATAATCGGTTGCGCTATTTTTTCTAATTTCTAATTTAAGAGATCCATTAGAGACCCATGAATCTGCTTCAGCAGTGCTGGTTCTTAATGTATACAATTGTCCATCAGTGCCTGTAACCCACTTTGTGGCTTGTGGTTCTCTAACCCAAGTATTCAAATCAAGTGTGGTTCCGTTAAAATGATCCTCCCAAATTAAATTAGGAGCAGCTGGCTTATTATTGCTTAAAACACCTTTTGCTGTTGTAGTTGCGGCAATTTCTAGTTCTGCAGAATCTTGTTCTTGACAACTCATTAAAGATAAAACGGTCAAAGCGGTAATAAAAAGATTTTTTTTCATGATTTTTTAGTTTTAATTTTGTCTAAAAATATAAGAAATATCTTTTAAAAAAAAGGTTAAATAATGCAAGTTAATGGTGTAATTGAGCAATATGTAATGGTCAATTAAATCAATTTTTATGAATGATGTGTAGGTAGTTATCCTGCTAGTTGTTTTAAATCAGTCTAATAAAAATTCAACTAAATGAAGTACATCCCCAAGTTTTGGGTGTATTAGACCAAAATTGAGACTATTTCACACTTATGTATGGTATTACTTCATACAAAATGATCAAAATTGAAATCCACAAAACGGGTTAAGCCTATATTGACCTATTTACGTTAGTACCATTGAAATATTCAATCTAACTACACCCAACAAAACAAGTTATTTACCTTAAATCCCCACGAAATTACTAGGTGTAATCTGCATTAATTCGGCTTTAATTTCTGTTGAAACTTCTAATGTTCCAATAAACTCATGAATTGAATTTTTTGTAATAGCTTCATTTGTTCGGGTCAATCCTTTCAAGGCTTCATACGGATTTGGATAGGCCTCGCGACGCAAAATCGTTTGAATCGCCTCGGCAACTACCGCCCAGTTTTTTTCTAAATCTTCGTGGAATTTAGGTTTGTTTAAAAGCAGTTTGTTCAAGCCTTTCAATGTGGCTTCAAAAGCGATTAAAGTATGTCCCATCGGCACGCCAATGTTTCTCAAAACGGTACTGTCCGTCAAATCGCGTTGCAATCTGGATAAGGGTAATTTGGCCGAAAGATGTTCGAAAATCGCATTGGCTATTCCTAAATTTCCTTCCGAATTTTCAAAATCGATTGGGTTTACTTTGTGTGGCATCGCCGAGGAACCAATTTCTCCCGCCTTGATTTTTTGTTTGAAATAGTCCATCGAAACATACGTCCAAATGTCTCGGTCCAAATCAATAATGATGGTGTTGATTCTTTTTAAGGCATCAAAAAACGCTGCGAAGTGGTCGTAATGCTCGATTTGTGTGGTCGGGAAGGAGTGATGCAATCCCAGGTTCTCCTCCACAAATGTTCCTCCAAATTTTCTCCAATCAATTTGTGGATACGCCACGTGATGGGCGTTGTAATTTCCGGTTGCTCCACCAAATTTGGCTGCAAAAGGGATGTTGAACAACAAACGCATTTGTTCTTCCAAACGTTCCACGAAAACGCCAATTTCTTTACCCAAACGCGTTGGCGAAGCAGGTTGTCCGTGGGTTCTGGCGAGCATGGGGATATCGCGCCATTCCGTGCTCAACTCTTTTAATTTGGAAGTCAAAGTAATTAACGATGGCATATATACTTTCTCGAAAGCCTCCTTGGTCGAAAGTGGAATTGCGGTATTATTGATGTCTTGCGAAGTCAGTCCAAAGTGGATGAACTCCTTGTATTGGGATAACCCCAATTTTTCTAAAGCGTCTTTGATGAAATATTCCACGGCTTTTACATCGTGGTTGGTCTCTTTTTCGGTTTCTTTGATCCAAAGGGCATCTTCGGTAGAGAAGTTTCTATAAATGTCACGCAAACTTTCGAATATATTCGGGTTTACATCTTTGAGTTGAGGTAATGGAATTTCGCAAAGCGCAACGAAATATTCAATTTCTACCAATACGCGGTATTTGATTAAAGCTTCCTCGGAGAAGAATTTTGAAAGTGAACTGGTTTTGCTTCTGTATCTACCGTCGATTGGCGATACGGCGTTTAATTCGTTTAATTCAGTCATTGTTGTGGTGTTGTTAGAAAGCGCAAAAATAAGCAATAGTGTTCAGTATTCAGTCTTTAGTGTACAGTTTTTTAGATTAAATTGATTTTGAAATTGCCATTGCCATTGAAATTGTTATTTCAATTTCCCAAGTTCTTTTTGAACGATTTTCATCCCTTTTGCTCCAGTCGTTGCAATCACTTTGATGTCATTTGGCAAATTGTAAATTTCGGCAGGTTTTGGATCAATATAAAAAACAGGAATCGTTGCTTTAGCAAAATTCATCAAACTAGCCGCAGGATAAACCTGCAAGGAAGTGCCAATGATGATAAGAATGTCGGCATTTTGAACAAGAATTACAGCTTCTTCCAAGGCTGGAACTTCCTCGCCAAACCAGACGATGTGTGGCCGCAATTGGTTTCCTTTGTCATCAAAGTCACCAAAATTCAAATCGGTTTCCCAATCCAGAATGTAATTTGAATTCTTTGTGCTTCGCACTTTCAGCAATTCGCCGTGAAGATGCAAAATATTCGAACTTCCTGATTTTTCGTGCAAATTATCCACGTTTTGGGTGATGATTTGCACCTCGAAATCGTGTTCCAATTCGGCTAAAATTTGATGCCCCAAATTGGGTTGTACTTCGTGTAATTGTCGGCGTCTTTGGTTGTAAAAATCCAGCACTAATTTGGGGTTTTTATGCCAGCCTTCTGGTGTTGCCACATCCATGACGTTATGACCCTCCCAAAGCCCTCCGGCATCTCGAAAGGTTTTTATGCCGCTTTCGGCACTGATTCCTGCTCCGCTTAAAACGACTAGTTTCTTTTTCATGTTTTGTTTTTTTGCCACGAAGGCACAAAGGCGCAAAGATTATTTTTGAAAATAAAAGTAATCTTTTTTAGTATTTTTACCAAAAATAATCCTTCAACATGATTGACCTCGACTACCTTCATTTTCTCGAAAATATCCTGACCGAAAACCGAAAAAACAAGTTCCTGAAAGTACTAGAAAACAGAACCAAGCATTTTACAATTGCTGTGGAAGATATTTTCCAAATGCACAATGCCAGTGCGGTGATGCGCAGTTGCGAGATTTTTGGGATTCAGGAATTGAATGTGATTGAACAGCGTTACGGCAAAAGCATCGACAAGGAAATTGCTATGGGCGCCCAGAAATGGGTTGACATTAATAAATTTGACAACGTTACAAATTGCCTCGATACTTTGAAAAGCCAAGGCTACCAAATCATTGCCACAACGCCACACGAGAATGATTGTTTGCTGGAAGATTTTGACATTTCGAAACCCAGCGCCTTGTTTTTTGGAACGGAACGGGACGGATTGTCGGACGAGATTTTGCAAAAAGCGGATGGCTTTCTTAAAATTCCAATGACCGGTTTTACCGAAAGTCTGAATATCTCGGTTTCTGCGGCGATCATCATTCAGAATTTGATGAACAGATTACGCCATTCGGATATCGATTGGCATTTGTCCGAAGAAGAAATTTTGTTGAAACGATTGGCTTGGGCCAAGAATTCCATTAAAGACATCAAAAGGATAGAAGCAAGGTACTATGCAGAAGTTTAAAAAAGGTTCAGAAAAAAAATGGTGAATTCTCAAAAAAAATAACAATAATTTAGATCTTAAGTAATAAGCAAAATATAATGTCACATTTTGTTTTTTTGAATTGGCTACGGTTATTGTCTATAGAACGAATTGATGAATTATTTATACGACAGCAAAAAATTCTTATTACTTATATTACTGTTATACCAGCTTCTGTACAATATTCCTCTATTTAAGGATTTTTAACATTTTAACATTAATTATTTTTGAAAACAACTACAACGTGTATGTTTTAGAAACAAAGTTAAAAATGAAAAAAACATGAAAGATTCGATTGCCATTCTTTGCGGAGGTGGACCTGCACCAGGTATAAATGCAGTGCTAAGTACGCTTATTAAAGTTTTTATTAAAGAAAATTACCGTGTCATTGGCATTCATGAGGGGTACAAAACGATTTTTACCGACAATCCCAATACAGTGGATTTGAGTTTTGAATATGCGGATAAAATATTCAGCCTTGGCGGCTCCTCCCTTAAAATGAGCCGTCACAAACCCAAAGACGGTGAATTTAAGACCGATTTTTTCGTTAAGAACAATGTGAAACTTTTGGTTACCATTGGTGGCGACGATACAGCCTCGACGGCTAACCGAATAGGTAAATTTCTTGCCAGTAACAATATAAATGTCAGCAATATCCACGTTCCAAAAACCATTGACAATGATCTTCCGTTGCCGGACAGAAATCCAACTTTTGGGTTTCACTCCGCCAAAGATGAAGGGGTACGTATTGGAAATACCATTTATGAAGATGCCAGAACAAGTGAGAATTGGTTTGTGCTGTCAACGATGGGGCGTGAAGCAGGTCATCTTGCTTTTGGTATTGGTATGAGTTGTCACTTTCCAATGGTAATTATTCCGGAAATGTTTAATAAAACCAGTGTGACATTCGAAAAGATTACCCGAATGTTGGTATCATCAATTATCAAAAGGAAAATAGAGAATATCCCTTACGGTGTAATTATTATCAGCGAAGGGGTTTTTCATTTTATGGATGATAATGAAATAAATAATTCAGGAATAAACTTTACTTATGATGACCATGGACATCCCGAACTGGGTAATGTAAGTAAGTCGCATATTTTTAACATGCTTTTGCAACAAAAGTTGAAAAGCATGAACATAGATGTAAAAAGTAGACCGGTAGAAATGGGCTATGAACTTCGTTGTTGCAGGCCTATTGGTTTTGATCTTACTTTATGCACGTTGCTGGCGATGGGGGTAAAAAAATTATTCCAACAAGGCCTTACAGGCTGCTTGGTGTCAGCTAACTCAAACGGCGATATTAAACCACTCTACTTGAAAGACCTCGAAGGGCCTGACGGAAAAATAAAACCGCGTCTTGTTGACATTGAATCAGAAATGGCAAAATTACTTTTTTCTAATTTGCACTATATCTCGGCAGCGGATTATGAAAAAGCAAAAAAATATGTATCCAATCCCGAAGAATATGATTTTAATAGAATACTAGGGTGGTAAAAGTAAGTAGGCTAAATCACAAATGATTTTAATAGCAAGTCCCGACCCGTTTTTAAAAGGGTCGGGGCTTTTTTATTAGGCTTCAAGCTTACAAGGAATATAATCATTTTATTTGTTGATTTTTGAGTGATTTTGCTACCCATTTCCAATTCTCTTTTTTAAATTTTAATTTTTTTGGGAAATATAAATAATTTTGCAGCAAAGAACGTTGCTTTTTTTTGGCGAAATATAAGTGATATATTTACTACTTAGTAAAATTAGTTTCGGAATTTTTAAAGATTGGGTAGGATTAGTCGTTTTTTTTGGTATTTCAATAAATTTTCACTCCCATTAGTATTTTCTGTTTTTTTTACTAAATTTAGAAAAACATAAAAGCAAGATAATTTATAAATTTTTTAATCAGTATTTGTATAAAATATTGGACAAATTAATTACTATAATCCATTAAAAAGAATGGATTATTTTAGTGATTATTGAAAAAAGCAATTTCTTAAATGGAAATATTTCATATCGCTGCGGAGTGTTATCCAGTAGCAAAAGTAGGCGGTCTAGCCGATGTTGTGGGAGCCTTACCAAAGTATCAAAATAGTGCGAATCACCTAGTGAGGGTAGTGCTTCCTTGTTATGAAACCCTGTTTATAGAAGAAAATAAGTTTGATTGTGTTTTTTCGGGTTATGTGAAATTGGGAAATTTTAATTTTCCTTTCAACGTTCTTAAGGAAAGTACGGATAAGTTGGGATTCGAATTGTATTTGGTTGAAATTCCAGAATTGTTCGATAGAAAAGATATTTATGGTTATGAAGATGATATTGAACGGTTTGTTTCTTTTCAGATAGCTGTATTGGATTGGATAATTACCAGAAATGAAGCTCCGGATATAATAAATTGCCACGATCATCACACGGGCTTAATTCCGTTTATGATGTTGTATGCACGCAAATATTTGAAGTTACAGCATACGCCATCGGTGATTACGATACATAATTCAATCTATCAAGGGCAATTTGGTTTTGATAAATTGTATTATTTGCCGGAGTTCGATTTGTCGAAAGTAACCGTTTTAGAGTGGGATAATAGAATTAACTCATTGGCGACAGCCATCAAATGCGCCTCGGCCGTGACAACAGTTTCACCAAATTATTTGAATGAAATTAATTATTCGGCTTATGGGTTGGAATCGTTATTTAACCTTGTGCGACACAAGTCTAAAGGCATTTTGAACGGGATTGATGTTGAGGTTTGGAATCCTGTCACCGATGCGATGTTGGAGAATAATTTTTCCAATAAAAATTTCAAAAAAGGGAAGCAGGAAAATAAAGAAAAGTTGTGCGTTGAGTTTAATTTAGACCCAACAAAACCACTTTTTAGTTTCATTGGAAGATTATTGGAAGAAAAAGGGGCAGATTTATTGCCGCATTCGGCTGCATTTGCTTTGTCCGAAAATTATAAAGAAATTAATATTCTGATTTTAGGTTCGGGAAATACGGAGATAGAAAATCAATTGAGTCATTTATTGGTTGGTTTTAAAGGAAATTACAATGTTCATATAGGGTATAACGAAGAATTAGCGCACCTGATTTATGCGGGTTCTGATTTTTTGTTAATGCCTTCAAGGGTAGAGCCTTGTGGTTTGAACCAAATGTATGCTTTGCGCTATGGGACTATTCCCATTGTGAGACGAACAGGCGGACTGAAAGATACTGTAATCGATTTTGGAGACAACGGAAACGGAATATGTCATGATCAAGCCACTGTGGGAGATGTTTGTTATTCGATCCAAAGAGCAGTGAATTTGTATAAAAACAAGAAAAAATTAAATGATATTCG
>JBIKPM010000036.1:0-11745 GCA_044357435.1 Flavobacterium sp.
ATGATAATTTCACCAATGATTTTTTATATCCAAATGTCTCTAGTTTATTAATTTTTGCCGAAAATCACGACACCAAACGGCTGAACCAAGTATATTCGAACGACATCAGAAAATATAAGATGGCAATGGCGTTGCTGGCCACCGTGCGTGGCATTCCCCAATTGTATTATGGTTCTGAAATTGGCATGGCGGGCGATCAAAATTTAGGCGATGCCGATATCCGCCAAGATTTTCCTGGAGGTTGGGAAGGTGACAAAAACAATGCTTTCACCAAAGAAGGAAGGACTAAAATGCAAAATGAATACTTCGATTTTACCGCAAAGTTATTCCATTGGAGAAAAACCAAATTGGTAATCCATTCCGGAAAAATGACGCATTACATTCCCGATTACAATATATACGTTTATTTTAGATACAATGCTGCCGAAAGCGTTATGGTGTTACTCAATGACAGCAGCGAAATCCAAATTGTAAATCCACTTCGTTTCAAAGAAAACATTGGTAAATTTAAGTCCGGAAAAGACGTGCTTACCGAACAAATAATAGATGTAACCAGTGAAATCACTTTAGAACCCAAATCGGTTTTGATTTTAGAATTAGAATAAAACCA
The DNA here is from genome assembly GCA_044357435.1 of Flavobacterium sp. Taxonomy (GTDB): domain Bacteria; phylum Bacteroidota; class Bacteroidia; order Flavobacteriales; family Flavobacteriaceae; genus Flavobacterium. The sequence goes on from JBIKPM010000036.1 coordinate 611, forward strand.
CCCAAATACCCCTGAAAAAAAGTTATTCTTTACGTCTATACTTCACGGATACAATGAAAAAAATACTCAAAATTGGTCATCGAGGTGTGAAGGGTTATGAACCCGAAAACACTTTGATTTCCTTCCAAAAAGCGATTGATCTGGGTGCTGATGGAATCGAACTCGATGTGCATTTGAGCCATGATGGAGCAATTATGGTCATTCATGATGACACCATCGACAGAACAACCAATGGGAAAGGATTCGTAAATACGATGTCTTTGCCGGAATTAAAAGGATTTCAAATAGAAAAAGAGCAGCAAATCCCAACACTTTCCGAGGTTTTTGATTTGGTAAAACAGCGGTGTTTTATTAATGTAGAACTCAAAGGAAAGGGAACTGCAAAACCAGTAATGGATTTGATTGACCATTACGTTTCAGAAAAAAATTGGAATTACAATCAGTTTTTAATTTCCAGTTTCGATTGGAAAATGTTAGAAGAGGTTCACTTTTTGAATCCAAAAATCCGAATAGGTGTTTTGACAGGCTATTCTATTAAAGAAGCCTTGGCTTTCGCCAAAAAAATAAAAGCTTTTTCTATCCATCCAAAGTATGGATTAGTATCGAAAGAAAATGTAGTTTTGATGCAGGAAAACGGATTTGAGGTTTATCCTTGGACAGTAAATTCTGCAGCAGACATTCAAAAAATAAAATCACTTCACGTAAACGGAATCATTTCAGATTTTCCAGACAGACTATGAACCAAAATTTCGACATTATAATAGTAGGCGGAGGTGCGGCAGGTTTTTTTACGGCGATTAATATTGTGGAGAAAAAACCAAAACTCAAAGTCGCCATACTCGAACGCGGAAGCGAAGTTTTATCAAAAGTCAGAATTTCTGGCGGCGGAAGGTGCAACGTGACCCACGCTTGTTTTGAGCCCAACGAATTGGTAAAATTTTACCCTCGTGGCGAAAAAGAATTACGCGGTCCTTTTCATCAGTTTTGTTCTGGCGATACAATAGAATGGTTCGAAAGACATGGAGTAGCACTCAAAATTGAGGACGATGGGCGCATGTTTCCGGTTTCCAATTCGTCACAAACCATCATTGACTGTTTCCTACAAGCCACACAAAAACTTGGAATTACAGTTTTAACGGGGCAAAGTGTCCAATCGATTTTCAAAAAAGACAACTTTTGGAAAGTGGAAACGCAGTCAGAAACCTACATTGCCGAAAAATTAATTCTCGCCACAGGAGGCAACCCCAAAGTATGGGAAATGCTGCAGACTTTTGGTCACGCCATCGTTTCTCCAGTCCCTTCCTTATTCACTTTCAATATCAAAGATGCGAGAATTGCGGCATTACCCGGTGTTGCTGCAAACGTCACGGTAAAAGTGAAAGATAGTAAACTCAAGGCAACCGGCCCTTTGTTAATAACACATTGGGGCGTGAGTGGTCCCGCCATTTTGAAACTTTCGGCTTGGGGTGCCCGAATTTTACACGACAAAAATTACCAATTTACTATTTTCGTGAATTGGCTCAATGACGTCGCCACTGAAGATGCCGAAAAAATAGTGAAAGAATTAAAACAAGAACATGCCAAGAAAGCGGTGTCCAAAAAATCACCTTTCGAGTTCCCAAATCGCCTCTGGGAAAGTTTAGTACTTGCATCTGGAATAGAAGCTGAAATCAAGTGGGCTGATGTATCGAAAATTCAGTTGCAAAACTTAGCCAACCAATTGACTAATGCGTGTTTTCAAGTCAACGGGAAAAGCACTTTTAAAGAAGAATTTGTGACCGCCGGCGGGATCGATTTAAAGGAAATCAATTTTAAAACTATGGAAAGCAAGTTACAGGAGAATCTATACTTTGCCGGAGAAATCGTCAATATTGACGCCATTACCGGAGGATTTAATTTTCAGAATGCTTGGACGAGCGGTTTTATTGTGGCAAATGCAGTATGACAAGCCGTTTTTACCGATTCAACCACCAAATACTTCCATTCAAAACCATGGCAAAACTCACCCAAAGCAAATAGGGAATGAACAAATAACCTGTAATGGTATTGATTCTGGCAAATTTTAATAACGTAATTAACCTCATCAAAGAACATATTTTTTATTTACGCAACATCCTGTTTTTCATTTTACTATAGGAGAAACTGTTGGTAGTTTCACTTAAAAAAAGTATATTTGTTTTGAAATAAATAATTTTATGCTATTTGAATTCTCCAATCATAGTTTAGAACAAATAAAAATGCGTTTTATTTCTAAGGAAATAGTTGAAAGAGTAATGAATGAACCTGATAAAATAATTATCGAAGAAGACAATCAACAAATTTATCAAAAAGTAGTAGAAAATCATTTATATCGGGTTTTTATTAATAACAATAAAAATCCTTTACTAATAAAAACAGTTTATAGGACTTCTAAAATCACTAAATATTTATAATTATGAAAGTTAAATATGATAAAGAAACAGATATACTTTACATCACTTTAAGCGATGAGGTAATTGAAGAATCGGATGAAGATAAAAAAGGATTTATTTTGGATTATTCCAAAACAGGAAACCTTGTTGGAATAGAAATTTTAAATGCTTCCAAATCATCTATAAATCCTGCTAAAGTAGAATATGAAGTGGCATAATTAAAAAACTGCTTTAATTAACTTAGCAAGCCGCCAATACTGGCGGTTTTTTATTTACCGATTCAACCACCAAATACTTCCATTCAAAACCATGGCAAAACTCACCCAAAGCAAATAGGGAATGAACAAATAACCTGCAATGGTATTGATTTTAACAAATTTTGTATAGGTTTCATAAATCATCAGCCATAGGATGACAATTTCTAGCCCGGCCAACAGGGGATTTTTCAAACCAAAAAATAAAAACGACCACAAAGCATTTAATCCCAACTGCACCGAAAAGAAAATCAAAGCGTTTTTAACGGCTTCTTTTTCGTGTTCGATACGATTCCAAACCAGTCCTGCCGCAACTCCCATCAAGATATAAAGCATACTCCAAACGGGGGCGAAAATCCAATTGGGCGGATTAAAACTCGGTTTTACCAAGGTAGGATACCAAGTGGTTATAGCCGAACGGGTCACAATCCCTGAAAAATAGCCAATCGCCAAACAAGTCCCCACCACAACCAGAATTCGAGTTATTTTATTCATCATTAATTTTTTTTCAAAATTAGTAAAACTTTGAACCAATTCAACAAATAAACAAATCAAGGTTTACACCAAAAAAAGTATCTTTGCGTAAATTTTACAATTGATGTTTTCAGCAAACGATTTTATCCCTTCCGGCTATTCGCATTCTTTAGAAAAAGGAAGTTTCTCTTGGAGTGCACCCAGTAATATTGCTTTGGTGAAATATTGGGGGAAAAAGGCGAAGCAAATTCCTGCTAATCCATCGGTCAGTTTCACTTTAAATCAGTGCAAAACGATTACAACATTAACCTTTACCAAAAAGAACACTTCGTCTCTCGACTGCGCTCGAGATGACACACCCAGTGTGACGAATTCAGAGTTCTCTTTTGATTTACTTTTTGAAGGAAAACCCAAGGAAGATTTCAAACCTAAAATTCAGAAATTCTTCGAAAGAATTGCTTTCTATTTGCCTTTTTTAAAGGAATACCATTTTACGATTGACACCCAAAACACCTTTCCACACAGTTCCGGAATTGCCTCCTCGGCATCGGGAATGGCGGCTCTGGCGATGAACTTGATGAATTTGGAAAAAGCATTAAACCCAGAAATGACGGACGAATACTTTTATAATAAAGCCTCTTTCTTGGCGCGTTTGGGTTCCGGAAGCGCTTGCCGAAGCGTAAAAGGAAGAGTGGTTGTTTGGGGAAATCATGATAACATTCAAGGAAGTTCTGATTTATTTGGGGTTGAATTCCCAAATACCATTCACAAAAACTTCAAGAACTATCAAGATACGATTTTACTGGTTGACAAAGGCACGAAACAAGTTTCGAGTTCCGTAGGCCATGATTTGATGCACAACCATCCTTTTGCCGAAAGGCGGTTTACCCAAGCGCATGAAAATTTGGATAAATTAATTGGCGTTTTCGAAAGCGGAAATTTGGAGGAATTCATTACCATTGTCGAAAGTGAGGCCTTGACTTTGCACGCCATGATGATGACTTCGATTCCCTATTTTATTTTGATGAAACCCAATACGCTGGAAATCATCAATGCGATTTGGAAGTTCCGAAACGAAACAAAAATCCCGGTTTGTTTCACGCTAGATGCCGGTGCAAACGTTCACGTTTTATATCCTGAAAATTCAAAAGAAAAGGTGTTACAATTTATTAAGGACGAATTAGTTGGCTATTGTCAAAATGGTCAGTACATTTGTGACGAAATCGGAATTGGGAGTCAATTGATAATTGATAATTAATTTATGAAAGGACCTTTATTTTACTCGAAAATATTACTCTTTGGAGAATACGGAATTATCCAAGACTCCAAAGGTTTGTCTATTCCTTACAATTTTTACAATGGTGCGTTGAAACGAGAAACAAATCCATCGGAAGAGGCAATAAAATCCAACGAAAATCTAAGGCGTTTTGTTTCCTATCTGGAAACTTTGCAAAGCGAACATCCGGAATTGGTCACTTTCGATTTGACTACTTTGAAAAACGATGTTGCAACCGGGATGTACTTTGATTCCAGTATTCCACAAGGATATGGTGTAGGCAGTAGTGGCGCATTAGTAGCCGCTATTTATGACAAATATGCCCAACATAAAATTACCGTTCTCGAGAATTTAACTCGGGAAAAATTACTGAAACTAAAAATGATTTTTGGTCAAATGGAATCTTTTTTCCACGGTAAAAGTTCTGGTTTAGACCCTTTAAACAGTTATTTGAGCATCCCGATTTTGATAAATTCCAAAGACAATATTGAAGCGACTGGAATTCCAACCCAAAGTCTGGAAGGAAACGGTGCCGTATTCTTATTGGATTCAGGAATTGTGGGCGAAACGGCTCCTATGGTCACTATTTTTATGGAAAAACTAAAAGACCAAGGTTTTAGAAAAATGTTGAAATCAGAATTCATCAAACATACTGATGCTTGCGTCGAAAATTTTCTTGGTGGCGATATGAAATCCTTGTTTGCCAACACCAAAAAATTATCAAAAGTTGTTTTGAACAACTTCAAGCCAATGATTCCCGAGCAATTTCACGGTATTTGGCAAAAAGGCATTGACACCAATGATTATTACCTGAAACTTTGTGGTTCAGGCGGAGGGGGTTACATCCTAGGCTTTACCCAAGATTTGGAAAAAGCAAAAAAGGCATTAAAAGACTATAAATTAGAAGTGGTTTACCAATTCTAAAATGCTAAGCAGGGAGAACAAAATAGTCGTAATAAAATTTGCCAGTTTGTTCTCTGTCATTAGAGGTTACAACATTCCAATCATTATTCTGGCCCAATACCTTTCGGCGATATTTATCCTTGCTCCCGAAAAAAGAGCCTTATCCATCCTGCTCGATTTCGATTTGTTTATCATCGTGTTGGCTTCGTCGTTGACGATTGCTTCGGGTTACATTATTAATAATTTTTACGACAGTAAAAAAGATTTAATCAATCGCCCTAACAAATCCAGGCTCGACCGGTTGGTTGGTCAGAAAACAAAACTGAACGTCTATTTTACCTTGAATTTCATTGTTGCCTTTCTGGCTATTTTTGTTTCTTGGCGTGCCTTCTTGTTTTTTTCGGTTTACATTTTCTTGATTTGGTATTATTCCCATAGAATAAAAAAATACCCCATTATAGGAAATTTGACAGCGGCTTTTTTAGCTATTTTGCCTTTTTTTGCCATTCTATTGTATTACAAAAACCTGTATGAAGTCATTTTCGGTCATGCCACCTTCTTGTTTTTATTGCTTCTGATTCGCGAAATGATTAAAGATTTGGAAAATATCAAAGGCGATTTGGCCAACGATTACAAGACGATCCCCATTATATACGGAGAAGCGGTTTCCAAAAAAATAATTACGTTGTTGACAATCGCAACCATCGTTCCGGTGTATGTTTTAATCGAAATCTTCGACGTGGGGTATATGGATATTTATTTTTATTCCTGCCTGATTATTTTGATTTTCTTCTTGCTCTATCTTTGGAAAGCCAACTCAAAAGAGCAGTATCTATCACTTCATAATGTCCTAAAATTCTTGATTGTGGCAGGCGTTTTTTGCATTGTACTGATTAACCCGAGCGTCTTGTGGCATGGAGAGAAATTGTTGCGGTCTATTTGATTTTTCAGGAGCTATTTCCTGCTATCCGTTTCCATCTTTTGTACCAAACACCGGCACAAAAGGATTTTCACTTTTATCAGGGCTAAAACCGTAATCCAAAAACAGTAAACTATTACACAAGAATAAACTATCTTTGCATCCACAAAACCATCAAAGGTTGAAATGACAAAGTAATTTACAGCATTTATGAATAACAAGGAAGGCAATAGCAATAAAAGCGGCGGTAGAGCAAAAAGTTCTAGGACCAATTCGAATAAGCCAACCCGAGGCGGAGCCGAACGGAGCGCAGCTAAACCTGCGATGCAAAAAAGGGCACAAGGACCTAAAAAAGTAAAGACAATTGTTAAAGTTGCAGACACAAGTGACAAAGTAGAAAAAAAACCAAATCAGGCTCCAAAGAGACCTAAGGTAAAAGACGAAATTCGTCTGAATAAATATATTGCCAATTCTGGGGCTTGTTCACGTCGTGACGCCGATATTTACATTCAATCCGGAACTGTAAAAGTAAATGGAATTCCCGTTACCGAAATGGGTTACATGGTAAAACCAGGAGATGTCGTAAATTTTGACGGGGCAGTTTTAACACCTGAGAAAAAAGTGTATATCTTATTGAACAAACCGAAAAACTTTACGACAGCGCTTGACGAAGGTCAGGAATACCGTAATGTTTTGGAATTGGTAAAGGGTTCGACCACCGCAAAAATTGGTGCTGTTGGAAGAATGGATAAAAATACAACCGGTTTATTGTTGTTTACAAATGATACGGACATGATTCGCAAGTTCACTTTGCCAACCAACAAATCATCAAAAATTTACCAAGTTTCTTTGGATAAAAACTTGAAATTCGAGGATTTAGAAAAAATAAGCAAAGGCTTGGTTCTTGACGGACACCGTGTTTTTGTGGAAGAAGTAAGTTACATTGAAGGAGAGGCCAAAAGTGAAATTGGTCTAAAATTGAGATCGGCCAACGTAAAAGTGGTTCGTTCTATTTTCGAACATTTTAGTTATGATGTATTGCGAATTGACCGAGTGGCTTTTGCAGGTTTGACCAAAAAGAATTTGCCAAGAGGAAATTGGAGATTACTTACGGAACAGGAAATTATCAATTTGAGAAACGTTTAGGTTTTTATGAATTGATTAGAACTCATATACAGGCTGTCATACGACAGCTTTTTTTATTCTGATTCTTTTCGGGTTAATTTTGAAAACGAAAAGCCATTTCTCAGGACGAGAGAGACCGAAAATTCACCTTTGGACAAAAAATACCATTTGATTTGTAAAAAAGTAAAAAGGCAGCCAAACGAAAAGGTAGTCGATGGTTTGTTAGAAAAAAAGAATGCATTTGAAAATATATAAATACTGACGTTTGTCAGACCTATCCATGCAAAATTGGGGTGATAGGTCTGATTTTATCAGACCTATAAGCTAGTTATAAGGCAGTTTAAAGAACCGAAATATGAAAGACACTTTAGAATTTAAAATACTAAAATATTTATCTGAAAATAGTAAAGGCAACTTTATTGATATAGCCGACATTGATCCAGATACAGATTTCTTAAAAAGCGTTATAAAAGATTTAAAAAATAGAAATTTAATAGATACAGAAAAATATCCTCCAAGTGTTTCAAGTGAATCTAATTTTGTAATGTTAAATGCTTCGCCAAAACCTGAAAAATGCAAAATAATATTATTTGGACACGAATATTTATTTAATTTAAACAAAACTAACACAGATTTAGAACTAGCCGAAAAAACATTAAAAGAATATCCATACACTAAATGGTTTGCTAGAATTGGATTTGTCATTGCAATAGTTTTAGCAGTTTTAGAAATAATACAATGGAAAAACAAATAATCATACCGACAATGTAGAAACGCATTTCTTGTTTGTCTGACTTAAAAAATTTCATAATTATTAATTAAACTTGTGTTTCACTTAATGCAGTGGAAACACAAAACCGAAAATAAAACCGCCTTATAACAGCTGTCTGTGGCTATTGTGGAATTTAGTGGAATTACCGTTTCGCATCATAATTCTGAAAATCTGAAAATTGAAAGGTTACGAAATCCACAACAGACCACAGGCAGCCGGACGTTACAAACGCCCTCAAACAAAGTAGATTTCTCTCTTAAAATGTAAAACCCATAAATAATTTCGAATGAATAGCTTCGCTGTTTACTCCATTATTTAAACTACTTTTGAGGACTCTATTTTTTTATAATGAAACAAATTAGCATTCTGGGTTGCGGTTGGTTGGGTTTGCCTTTGGCGAAAGCCTTAATGGAAAAAGGATTTTCAGCAAAGGGTTCGACAACCTCGAATGACAAACTTTCGGTTTTAGAAAATCTGGGGATTCAGCCTTTTTTGATTGTCCTCACCTCTGCCCTCCACAAAGGAGAGGGAGAAGAAACTATTGAAACATTCTTAGAAGGAAGCAAAACCTTGATTATTGACATTCCTCCCAAATTAAGGGGAAATCCCAAGGAAGATTTCGTTGGGAAAATCAAAACGGTAATCCCATTTATAGAAAAATCGAAAATCGAAAATGTGCTTTTTGTAAGTTCAACTTCAGTCTATTCGGAAGATAATTCATTGGTTACAGAAGGCTCGCCATTGAATCCTGACACGGAAAGCGGTAGGCAATTAATCCAAGCCGAACAACTTTTACAAAGCAATCCGAATTTTAAAACTACCATTCTTCGCTTTGGCGGATTAATTGGAGAAGACCGACATCCAATAAAATTCTTGGCAGGAAGGAAAAACCTTGAAAACCCAAAAGCACCTATCAATTTGATTCATCAAACCGATTGCATTGGTATCATTCTGGAGATTATTCGACAAAATTCTTGGAACGAAACCTTTAACGCTGCGGCACCATTTCACCCAAGTCGAGAAAAATATTATACCCAAAAAGCAATTGATTTAGGGCTTGAATTACCCCAGTTTAATTCAGAAAACCCTACTTTTGGAAAAACAATTTCGAGTACAAAGGTCGAAAATATTTTAGGATATACCTTTTCAAAACCCAATTTATAAAGTGAGAGCCAAAATTCGTAATGCCTTTTTATCCAAAATTAACACCATTGGATTGCCCATTCTAGCCTTATGCTGGGTTAGTTTTTTTTGGGGCACCACTTGGATTGCTTCAAAAGAAGGGGTAAAATACATGCCTGGTTTACAACTTGCAGGGATTCGACAATTTATTGGTGGATTCCTTTATGTTTCCTATTTTTTGTATAAAAAAACGCCTTGGCCAAAAGGAAAACAGTGGAAAACAATATTCATTCTAAGCATTCTTAATTTTGTATTAAGTAATGGACTGAGCACTTGGGGCGTAAAATATATCAGTAGTGGTTTGGGAGCCATCATTGCAGCCATATTTCCTTTATGGATCGTTTTTATCACGGTTTTTAGAGGCGAAAAAATTGCTCGATTGGCGGTTCTAGGACTAATCATTAGTTTTGCTGGAGTGTGTGTTATTTTTTATGATCATTTGGGTGATTTCTTAAATCCTGGTTTTAGATTTGGGATTTTCTTGTCATTACTTTCAACAGTAACTTGGGCTTTCGGAACTTTGTATACCAGAAAAAAAGCGGCCAGTTTTAACCCTTATTTCAGTTTAGGATTGCAAATGCTGATTTCAAGTGTCTTTATTTTGGCGGTTACAGAGGCAACCGGCACGGGAGTAACAATTGCTTCTATTCCTGCCAATTCCTGGTGGGCAATTGCCTATTTGGTTGTAATTGGTTCCATCTTAACGTTTATTGCTTTCATCTACGTCCTGCAAAAGCTGCCTCCAGAATTAACTAGTATTTATGCTTATATTAATCCTATTGTTGCCGTACTGTTAGGTTCGTTAATTTTTGGAGAAACACTCACGATGGCAATAGCAATGGGAGGCGGTGTGACCTTGTGTGGCTTATATATGGTTAATTATTCGATGCGGAGAGCGAAGCTATAAACTATTGGAGCAGAAATATTTCTTAGCCTATTTTGCCATTAAAAACAACAAGAAACTCTCTTTTAAATCTCGTTTTTCGTATTTTTGGCAAAATAATTTTTATGCAATCCTTTTTTTTTAAATATCGAAAATTCTTTGGTGTTTTATTGGTCTTTTCAACCATTACAATTTATCTTTTTTATTCGGCTTTGAAACCAGAAAAGTCATTGCCCATATATAATCCATCGGATGTGAACCCTGAATTAGTAGATACCACGGTTCAATACATCAGCAAATACCACACGATTGGAGACTTTTCGTTTACCAATCAAAACGGCAAAACCATTACCCAAAAAGACTATGAAGGAAAAATTTATGTCGCCGATTTTTTCTTTACCACTTGCAAATCCATTTGCCCAAAAATGACGACCAATTTAGTCGATGTACAAAAAGCATTTCTTTATAATCCAAAGGTAAAATTGCTGTCATTCTCTGTTATGCCAGACATTGACACTGTTTCAGTTTTGAAAAAATATGCCAAAATAAATGGTGTGATTGACTCCAAATGGAACCTAGTTACCGGCGACAAAAAGGCCATCTATGCTATGGCAAGAAAATCGTTTTTGGCCGTAAAACAAGGAAAACCGGAGGAACTGTACGATATGGTACACACTGAAAATTTTGTTCTTGTTGATTCCAAAAAACGCGTTCGCGGATTTTATGACGGAACAAAGAATGAAGAAATTCAACGCTTAATCGAAGATATTAATTGGCTTTGCAAAAACTAAAAAAATCCCAAACCTGATAATAGTCATCCGATATTTCTTTTTTATCTGTACTTTTGCAATCTAAATTCAATCTAAATAAGATTTGCAAACCACAATAGCCAATTTAAAAAAAGGAGATGTAGCCCTCATCAAAAATTTTGATGTG
>JBIKPM010000231.1:0-4035 GCA_044357435.1 Flavobacterium sp.
ATTTTCATCCAATTCGGAATCTTCAAATATTTTTTTAAGGTGTTCGGTTATGGTAGAACGTCCTTTTTCGAAGAGTTCAGCAATTGTTTTTTGCGTTAGCCAAAGCGTTTTGTCTTGATAAAAAACATCAATATTTACTTTGCCAGTTTCGGTTTTGAAAATAACAAAGTTGTTTATAGGCTGTAAACCGCTATTTTTATTTTCGTTACTCATTTTTTCCTCATTTTTTTAACTTTCGCAAAAAGCGTGTCCTTAACCAACATCTCCTCATACATTTTAAACAAATACTCCAATCGCTCGGTATCGTTTTTAAAAGGTTGCAAACGGTAGCATTGCTCTATGGCAGTATCTAGTTCTTGATGGGCTTGCAGCAAACCTTTGGGCATTGTAGTGGGGTTGTATAACCACGCCATTGTTTTGCTGGGGTGCTTGGCACGCTCATCTAAAATAGAAAAAACATACAGGTTTAAGTTTTCTTTTTGCTTGGTTGTAATGTCTGGAAAAGGGAAGTTGTTATAGCATAAATTAGTTGAATAACGATAATCTGTTTTTAATTTACCACCAACCGCATCTACCCAAACCATATGCATTCGTGAATGAACAACTCCAAAATGCCAAGGTTGGGCATTGTAAATGACACCTGCGGAGTTAGTTACTACATATTCTTCTGTTACAAATCCAAATGGAATATAAATCCTAGAAATAGATGATGTTAAAGGTACAATTATTGCCTCTGTTTCTTGGTAACTAATTTGTCGAAACCTGTTTGGGTACTTAGCATATTCTACAGTTGTTGGTGCTATGCTTTCTAATCTAAATTGCCTTACTTTTTCTAATCTTTCTTTTATTAAAGGAATAAGTAATGCAGATTTTAAATCTTTATCTTCAACCCATAAACAATATCTAAAAATGCCTTTAATAAAGTCCCCACCACTAACATACTTTTTTACAAACTTATCAGCTTCTGGAAATTTAGAAATTAATTCAACTTTTTCATTTTCATTGAGTTCAAAATTTCCTCCATCTGTTGGCATACTACCTCTAACAAGTTCGGGAAATCCATTTATTGGAACAGTATTCCTAGTAAAATATATATCTTGTGAATCTATGAGGTATGCGTTAATGTTTTTCGCATCTTTTCTCAAATTATCATTAAATAAATATTTTGATTTTGGACTTCGGTTCCTTAGTCCTAAAATAATAACTGTAACACCAGCATTACCTTTGGCATTATTTTTCCATTTGAAAGATTGATAAGCAAAACCAATTTCTATTTTTTCATTTAAAATTTTTGGCCAAAGCAAAGCCACTTGTTCACCCTGACAGATTGAGTTTGTTGAAACAAAAGCAATTTGAGCATTATGATCTTTGATATAGTTTGCTCCTTTGTAAAACCATATTGATATATAGTCTAAATTTTTAAAGTCATTAAACATTGAAAAAACAAAATTCATGTCTTTTTTTTGCTCTTTATCTTGCATACTACTTCCCAAATAAGGCGGATTCCCAATCACATAAACCTCATCGGTTGCAACAATCGGGCAAACAGAGTTCCAATCTACTCTCGTAGCATTGCCTTGTTGTATTTGTCCTGAACTTTTTAAGGGCAAAATAGGTTTCGATTTTCCAAAATCAAATAATCGATCTTCAAAGACTTTGTTCATTTGGTGTTCGGCTAGCCAAAGCGAAAGAATTGCCATTTCGTGGGCAAAATCGTCTATTTCTATACCATAAAATTGATTGAGTTGTATTTCGGTCCATTTTATGGTAGGCGCGTTGCCTTCTAAATCGGTAATTTTTTCTAAAATAAGTATTTCCAACAAACGAATTTCTTTGTAGGTAATAATCAAAAAATTACCGCTGCCACAAGCTGGGTCAAAGAATTTTATTTTCGAAAGTCTTATTATCAATGCTCTTAATTGGGGTATTGTTGAGGCGTTTTCATAAGCCTCATACAATTCATCAAGAAATAAGGGTTTTATCAGTTTTTGGATGTTTTCTACACTGGTGTAGTGCATTCCCAAATCGCTACGGTATTCCGGAATAACCACAGCTTGTATCATCGACCCAAAAATATCTGGGTTAATGTCTTTCCATTGCAATCCGCCCAATTCAATAAGCGTTTTTCTGGCTTTTGCAGTAAAAAAAGGCGAGGCGATTTTTTGACCAAACAAACCGCCATTTACATATTCAAACTTTCGGAGGTATTCTGGAAGATGAGCTGCATTTTCGGTATTCAAACGGTCAAACAAATCATCTAAAAAAGTATGCGTGTCTTTGCCGTTTTCGGCCGTGTGTTGCGCCAGTGTATCGGTAAAAATGCTTTCTTTTTCGAATATTTCGGTGTCTTCTGCAAAAAAACAAAACAACAAACGCGATAAAAATATATTGAGGTTGTGAATGCTTTCTTTAGAATTGTAAATAGTTGGGTTTTCGTCAATCAGCAAATCATACAACGAAGCCATTTTATAGGAAGCATCTCTATCGGCTTCATTATTATTGCTGGCATTATAGACTTCGCTACCGGCAAGGGGTAAAAAGAAATCAAAATAGTTGGGTAAGTCGTTTAATTGTATGTCTAAGTTTTTGCCTAATTTGAGGTCTTTTGCAACGAGTTGTTTGTAGTCGGTAAGAATGGCAAACCTTGGTTGTTGTTTTGAGATTCGTTCCTCTTTAGAAATATCCTCAATGCTGCTTAACAGTTTGTCAGACGCTTCAACTTTATAGAATATTTTCTTTTTATAAAGTAGCTCTCCATCAATCTTTGATAAATTATAGTCTCCTTTTTTTAGTCTGGTTACAGATGTTTTTGAAATACCGTAGGCTACCAACAAATCATAGATAAATTCTTCTTTTGAGAAGTTGTCAATCAGGTTCTGAACGTTATGTTGTATTTCGGTTGATTTCATCTGTTACTATCTGTTGTTTTTATGGTCAGATGGAACTCGCTAATAGAAATGGTTTTATTAATTACTATTTTGGTTGCTCGTTTCATTTATTTTCTGGTTCAGGTTTGTTTGATACTTTTTTGTTGCCCATAATTTGATCTTGCCTATTTTCAAGGAGCTGCTTGATTGCGCAGCATACTATATTATTATCGGTATTTCGCCATCTTTTGGCTTTCGCTTGGCTTATTTCAGACTTTATTTTGTCAATCGCTAAATTAGTCAGTTTATTTGTAAATATATAAATTATCCTTCCACCACAACATCGTATTTTGCCAAAAGTCCTTTTAAGCCTTCCAAAGCAAAAACGGCTTTCTTGATTTTGGTTTTGGTGGGGTCAATGGTGTAGTTGTGGCTGGTTTTGAAATTGGCTTTGTTGGCAATGGCTTTTGCAAATTCAGAACGATACAAATCGCAACGGTCAAAAATGACTTCGGTTAAATCGGCACTCATGAAATCAATGGCTATAAGGCTGCAATTCACAAAAGAAGTGCCTTTGAGTTTTAAGGTGTAAAACTTCGAGAAATCCAGCACGCAATGATTAAAGGCAATGTCGAAAATCAATTTATCACACATGGCAAAATTGACTTCTTTCATCTCACAACGATTGAAAGTCACGGTTCTCAGCGCCACATAATTGATTTTGGCAGCATTGAAATTACAATCGTTAAAAACACAATCGATAAAAGTGACTGCCAGAAACACACATTGCGAGAAATCACATTGGTTGAACGTGCAACATTCAAATTCCTTGAAATTGACTTCTTCCTCGCCATAAACAAGGTTGTTGTATTCAATATCTAGGAAATAGTCCGTCATCTATTTTGGGGTTTGATTATTCAAATCTGCTATGTATTTAAATGGATTGACTTCGTCGTTCCAGATAGAGCTCAGTAGTGGAAATGGAATGCCTTTTCAATCAAAGATTTCTATATGTTGTTCTACAAAATTATATCGATTCTTCACTGTGTTTCATCTGGATTGACTTCGTCGTTCCAGATAGAGCTCCGTAGTGGAAATGGAAAATCTTTTTCAATCAAAGATTTCTATCTGTTGTTCTACAAAATTATATCGATTCTTCACTGTGTTT
>JBIKPM010000232.1:0-4032 GCA_044357435.1 Flavobacterium sp.
AAAAATCACTCGAAGAGACGGAATAAACAACAAACCATACACGTAAATGGCACAATTCCTAAAAATATACGAAGACAAACCCAGCGAATCGGCAATTGCCAAAGTCGTTAAGGTTTTAAAAGACGGCGGTTTAATTATTTATCCAACGGATACCGTTTATGGTTTAGGTTGCGATATTACCAATACCAAAGCTTTAGAACGCATTGCCAAGATTAAGGGAGTGAAATTGGATAAAGCCAATTTCTCCTTTATATGCCACGATTTAAGCAATCTTTCTGATTATGTGAAGCAAGTGGATACTGCTACTTTTAAATTGTTAAAAAAAGCTTTGCCTGGTCCCTACACTTTTATTTTACCCGGAAATAACAATTTGCCTAAGGAATTCAAAAAGAAAACCACGGTCGGAATTCGTATTCCCGATAATAATATTGCCTTGGAAATTGTTCGCCAATTGGGCAATCCTATTGTTTCTACCTCGATTCGGGATGAAGATGAAGTGATAGAATACACCACTGACCCGGAACTTATTTTCGAGAAATGGCAACACCTTGTCGATATGGTTGTCGATGGCGGTTACGGTGGCAATCAGGCCTCCACCATTATCGATCTCTCTGGAGACGAACCTGTTGTTGTTAGGGAAGGTAAAGGGAGTTTAGATATACTTTAAAAGTTTTCAGCCTGCCTTTCGACAGACAGGTGTTCAGAAAATAAGTATACAGTTCTGTCCACAAAAAAAACGTCCCGAATTTCTCGAGACGTTTTTTTTATCATAAAAACCGATGAACACTAAATACTGTTCACTGCGTACTAATTCCTATTTTTGTTTTTTCATTTCTTTTGCAATCATTTCATAGAACTCATCTATTTTTGGCAAAACAACAATACGAGTTCTTCTATTTCTTGCTTTATTTTCTGCAGAATCATTTGGAACCAAAGGAATGAATGAACTTCTTCCTGCAGCAATCAATTGTGCTGGGTTAACGCCTAAATCTTTTGTTAATACTCTAATTATTGCTGTAGAACGTTTTACGCTTAAATCCCAGTTATCAAGTAAAACTGCGTTTGGTCTAAAAGAATCGTCATCTGTATGCCCCTCAACCATACATTCAAATGTAGGTTTGTCCTTTACTACTTTGGCTACTTTTGCCAAAACTCCTTTGGCTTTATCTGTTACATCGTAGCTACCGCTTTTGAATAATAATTTATCGGCAATAGAAATAAATATAACTCCTTTTTCAACATTGATTTCAATATCTGGGTCAGATATACCAACTGAAGCTTTTAAACTTGTCACAACAGCAAGAGTAACACTGTCTTTTTTAGTTAATGCATCTTGCATTCTAGTGATTTTTAAATCTTTTTCTTTGATGGATTCCAAAGCTTTTTCAATATTTTCAGCACCTTTTGTAGTCAATACCGTCATGTCTTTTGAAGTACTGATTAAATGTTGATTTTGGTCTTTTAGTGTTGAGGCAGTAGCCGAAAGACCCGCTTTTTCTTCCAAACAAGAGTTCAACTTTACGGTACACGTATTCAATAAATCTTGCGTTTCTTTATTTTTGGCTTCAAGATCAGCGTATTTTTTTTTGGAAACACAAGAAGATAAAAGTACCAATACGGATAATGCAACGACAATTTTTTTCATAGGGTTTAAAATTTAATTAGATGTTATTTACAAATTTAGTTGATACTATTTAGTGGAGTCAAATATAGTACTAAATATTTTTATTTTATTAATGAAGTATAGATAAACGATACTTTTTGTCTTATAGTATTTTTCGGACTGATATTTTTCTCTTTTTTTAAAATGCCGGTAAAAGAGTCCATAAAAAGATAGGTGTGCCTTTAATATTGCCCACGTATGCTTAGTATTTCCTTGCAAAAGAAATTGAACTGCAGCAATCCCATCTAAAACAAGGCGAACAAAAATTACTGATAACAATCGGTTTTTCGGAAGACTTTTAGTTAGCATCAGTAATGAATTTCTAAAATTTAATTCCGTTTTTTGGGGATTTCCCTGTTGTAAAGTTGCCCCACCTACATGATACACCACCGATTGTGAATTGTATTTAATTATATGGCCTTTATTGAAGGCACGCCAACACAAATCTATTTCTTCTTGATGAGCAAAAAAATCAGCATCGAAACCTTTCAATTGATTGTAAACGGAACTTCGAATAAAAAAACAAGCACCGGAAGCCCAAAAAATTTCACAATTGTCATCATACTGACCATTGTCTTTTTCCAAGGTGTCAAAAAGGCGACCCCGACAAAACGGATATCCATATTCATCAATAAATCCACCAGCAGCGCCTGCATATTCAAAGTATTCCTTGTTTTTGAAATCCAATATTTTGGGTTGGATTATGGCTGTTTTTGGTTCATTTTCGAAAGTTTCTAAAATGGGTTTTAGCCAGTTCTCCGTCACTTCTACATCTGAATTAACCAAAGAGTATATTTCAGCGTCAACGTATTTCAGGGCTTCATTATAACCTTGGGCAAATCCAAAATTAGTTTTGTTTTGGATGATTTTAACGGTAGGAAAATGGGCTTTTACAAACGCAATAGAATCATCTGTCGAGGCATTGTCGGCAATATAAATGTCGGCTTCAGGAGAAAAAAGAATAGCTGATGGTAAAAACTGTTCCAACAATTTCACACCATTCCAATTGAGTATGACAACAGCTATTTTCATTTAAATCTTTGTATTTTCAATTCGTAATCGGGCAGTTCTTTCAAAAAATCGTATTTCTCATTTTCAAAATCCATTTTGCAAAAGTAGTGATTATGACCATTGGTAACCATCAAAAATTGAGCATTCAAAGCCAAGTTGTAACGCGCAATTTGGTCGAAGGTGGCTTGCGCGGTTTTTATTTCGGGAGCTTTGCATTCCACCAAAACAAAGATGGAACCATCAGGATTAAAAACGACAACATCATATCTTTTTCGCAATCCGTTGACGCTTAAAACTTTTTCGACATTTATTAATGATTTCGGGTATTTTTTTTCTTCCATTAGAAAACGAACTACGTGCTGACGAACCCATTCTTCGGGAGTGAGAATGATAAATTTTTTCCTGATTTCGTCGAAAATAGACACTTTATTTTCGCTATTTTTGAAGCGGAAGTTATAAATTGGAAAATTAAGTTGTTGCATCAAGCAAAAGTAAGACTTTTAAAGAATAGATAAAAGAGATTAGACAAAATGGACGAAGTTTTAAAAATAGTCAATGACATCAAGAACGGCAACATCAAACCCATCTATTTTTTGATGGGAGAAGAACCGTATTATATTGATAAATTATCCGATTACATTGAACAAAACGTCTTGGCAGAAGAGGAAAAAGGTTTCAACCAAACCGTTTTGTATGGCCGCGATGTTACGATAGAAGATATTGTTTCGACGGCCAAACGCTATCCGATGATGGCAGAACGCCAAGTGGTAATTGTCAAGGAAGCACAGGATTTGACACGAACCATTGACAAACTCGAAAGTTACGTCGAAAACCCATTAACATCAACCGTTTTGGTTTTTTGTTACAAATACAAAACATTAGACAAGCGTAAAAAATTACCAAAATTAGTTGCAAAATCCGGGGTGCTTTTCGAAAGTAAAAAACTCTATGATAATCAAATAGGCGACTGGATTAAAAGGGTTTTGTCCGGAAAAAATTATTCGATTGAACCCAAAGCCAATGCTATGCTAGTGGAATTTTTGGGCACCGACTTGAGTAAAATCAATAATGAACTCGAGAAATTGCAGATTATTTTACCCAAAGGCAGCACGATTACGCCAAAACATATTGAGGAAAATATAGGTTTCAGCAAAGATTTCAACAATTTTGAATTATTGAATGCCTTAGGTTCTCGAAATCAATTGAAGGCGTTTCAAATAGTACAGTATTTTTCGGATAACCAAAAAGCAAATCCTCTGGTGGTAACGACAAGTACCGTTTTTGGATTTTTTATCAAAATATTAAAATACCACGGATTGAAGGACAGGAATCCAAAAAATGTGGCTTCGGTTCTCGGT
>JBIKPM010000037.1:0-11629 GCA_044357435.1 Flavobacterium sp.
TTTAGGTGGAGGTACTTTTGATATTTCTGTTCTTGAATTAGGAGACGGAGTTTTCGAAGTATTGTCTACAAATGGTGATACTCACCTTGGTGGAGATGATTTTGACCACGAAATTATTGACTGGTTGGCTGACGAATTCAAAGCGGAAGAAGGTATTGACTTGCGTTTAGATCCAATGTCTTTGCAACGTTTGAAAGAAGCTGCCGAGAAAGCAAAAATTGAATTGTCTTCTTCTACTGAAACGGAAATCAACTTGCCTTATGTAACTGCTACAGCTTCAGGACCAAAACACTTGGTAAAAAAATTAACTAGAGCTAAATTCGAACAATTGACTGACTCATTAGTAAAACGTTCTATGGCACCAGTTGCCAAAGCTTTGAAAGATGCAGGTTTGTCTGTTTCTGATATTGACGAAGTAATTCTTGTAGGAGGTTCTACTCGTATGCCAAGAATCGCTGACGAAGTGGAGAAATTCTTTGGTAAAAAAGCGTCTAAAGGAGTTAACCCTGATGAGGTTGTTGCTATTGGAGCCGCTATTCAAGGTGGAGTGCTTTCTGGAGATGTAAAAGATGTATTGTTACTTGACGTTACACCTTTATCTTTAGGTATCGAAACTATGGGTGGCGTTATGACTACATTGATTGAGTCTAATACCACTATTCCAACAAAAAAATCTCAAGTTTTCTCTACAGCTGCAGATTCTCAACCAACAGTTGAAATTCACGTATTGCAGGGAGCTAGAGCAATGGCTGCTGATAATAAAACGATTGGTCGTTTCCACTTGGATGGTATTCCACCAGCACCAAGAGGTGTTCCACAAATTGAAGTAACTTTTGACATCGATGCCAATGGTATCATCAAAGTTTCTGCAACAGACAAAGGAACTGGAAAATCTCACGATATTCGTATCGAAGCTTCTTCTGGATTAACTGCTGAAGAAATTGAAAGAATGAAAAAAGATGCTGAAGCTAACGCTGAGTCTGACAAAATCGCTAGATCTAGAGCTGAAAAATTGAACGAAGCAGATGGAATGATCTTCCAAACTGAATCTCAATTGAAAGAACTTGGAGAGAAATTAACTGATGACAACAAAGTGGCTATCGAATATGCTTTGACTGAATTGAGAATGGCACACCAATCTCAAGATATAGATGCTATTCAAGTAGCATTGGACAAAATCAACGCTGCTTGGAAAACAGCTACTGAAGCAATGTACGCTCAAGGAGAACAAGCTCAAGGTGGTGATCAACAACCACAAGGAGAACAAGCTCAAGGAGACAATGTTGAAGACGTTGAATTTGAAGAAGTGAAATAAGTTTAATATACCTAGCATTAAGTATCAAGATTAAAACCGAGTCAGCAATGGCTCGGTTTTTTTTATTCAATTTCTTCCATAAAAAAACATTATTTTCTATTAAACATTTTGGTTACAACAAATACGTGTGGAAATGTAATTGAAGCCAAAAAGGAAAAAAATAAAGCATTAAATATTTTTTCATCCTTGAATATCATATACAAGATGGATATTCCTATCAAGGAGGCTGCCCAATAAATTAAGGCAGATTTGCAGTAAGAAATAAAATTTGCAAAGGAAAAAGAACCATAAACAAATTTGATTTGATCAATTATTGAGGGTAAGCTATGCCACAGAACGAAATAAAGTGCAAATCCCCATATTAAACTTGAAGATTTGAAAATAACCGCAAACACAATCAAATAAAAAATTTCACTAATTAATGTCTTTATTGGTATAGCTTGTATTGATAAAAAATAAAGACCTACTACAATAAATATACTACTGGAAATTTTAAGAAATAGAGGAATATAAAATAAAGGAAAGTTTATTCCAGTAATTGCATAAACTATTTTTTGGACTTCATCAGAATGAAAATTAAATAACAAAAACAATATGAATAATCCATACACGAACTGAAATATTTTCACTAAAAATTTTAATTTATTTTTATCTAATGATTTCCATTGTTGTTCCCCAAAATGATATCCACTAATTATTACAAATGCAGAAAGTGTAACCCATGGAATTATATAAAATAAGAGTGATCCAATTAAAACAAATGAGATATAAAGCAATAATGTTTTTAATCTTGTGTTCGTTTCTTTTTTGTAAATTAATTTATCAATTAGGAGTAAATCATTTGCTCCATGCAGTATTCCAAAAGTAAAAATTAATAAAAAACCTACAAATATTTGGCTTTTATGATTGAAGAAGGAATCAAACCATAATCCAAAAAAGCTTGCTATAATTGCTGTATTCGAATATTTATTCATAAATTTTGAATTATTGTCTAAAAATAATATAAAAAAAATTAATAAAATAAATTTTTGTATTTAAATTTTTTATTTAAATTTGAATTCTATATTAACCAATTAACCTTAATTAATTATGATGAAATTTTTGTTTATTCCGAGTTTGATTACCAAAATGTCAGAAACCGATTATGTTGGTTTTACATTTTTTGTTGGCTGTATGGCCATGATGGCTGCTTCAGCTTTTTTCTTTTTATCATTAAGTCAATTTGATAAAAAATGGCGTACTTCCGTACTAGTTTCAGGTTTAATTACCTTTATTGCCGCTGTACATTATTTCTACATGAAAGAATATTGGGCAGAAATTGGAGAATCTCCAACATTTTTTCGATATGTTGACTGGGTACTAACAGTGCCATTAATGTGTTTGGAATTTTATTTAATATTAAAAATTGCAGGTGCAAAACAGTCTTTATTGTGGAAAATGATTATATATTCTGTAATTATGTTGGTAACTGGTTACCTTGGAGAAACTGTTTATAAGTCAGATGCTGCTTTTTGGGGTTTTGTTTCAGGTGTTGCTTACTTTGCTATTGTTTATGAAATTTGGCTTGGAGAAGCGTCAAAATTGGCAAAAGCTGCTGGTGGAAATGTATTAGCTTCACACAAAATCTTATGTTGGTTTGTACTTGTTGGTTGGGCAATTTACCCATTAGGGTACATGATGGGAACAACTGGATGGTACAACGGACTAATCCCTGCTGGTAACATTGATGTTGCATACAATATTGCTGATGCAATCAATAAAATAGGTTTTGGATTGGTGGTTTATAATTTAGCCGTAAAGTCACAAACAAATTAAAAAAATAATATTTTTAGATTTTTTATTAAAACCGAGCCAATATGGCTCGGTTTTTTTATCCGATAGTTTTTTAAACTTGTTCGTTTTTTTAGACTTTATTCCTAACAATGATAAATGTCACTTTTCATTTTAAAAGATTTTCGTAATATTACTACATTAAATAATTTAGATGAGAAAGATCAAATATAAGAAAGGTAGAAAACTCCTGCCATATAATCTGGAATATACCGGAATTCATAAAAGAACGGATTCAGAAATGCAACTGTTTGTTTATGATGATTTGAATCTCTCTGAATGTGTTGATTTCAATGTTTCTGATTTAAAAAAAAATATTGATGTCAAAAAGACGAATTGGCTCAACATCCACGGCTTAAATGATATTGACTTGTTAAAAGCAGTTGGCGACTATTTCAAAATAGACAACTTTATGCTTGCCGACATTTTGAATACGACCAGAAGAACCAAAATCGAAGAGCAACAAGATGTTTTGTTTTTCAATATCAAATCATTGCTACCTGCCGAGAATTCAGATAATATTAGCGCAGAGCAAATCAGTTTTTTAATAAAAGACGGGATTTTGATTTCATTCCAGGAAAAAAGAAGCGATTTTTTTACGCACATTCGGGAGCGAATTAGAACTCATTCCGGGATTGTCAGGACTAAAAAAGCGGATTATTTGCTTTATATTCTTTTGGACGCCATTATGGAAAATTTCTACATCACGATTGAAAATGAGGAAGATAAAATTGAGGGATTAATCAATCTTGCCAAAGAAAGTGCCGATCCAATAATTCTGGAAAAAATTGAGAAGCACCGGGATAATTTTAATTTTCTGAAACGTTCCATTATTCCGTTACGAGATTCTTTGTATGACATAAAAAGCATCAAGGATGACAATGTTTTTAACGTAATTGAAACGGAAAACTTTACTTTTTTTACGAGATTACACCAAAAGAGCCTAGAACTTTTAGAACAAATTGACTCAGATATGGGTTCATTGGAAAGCGCATCTAATTTCTTTTTCTCGGCACAAACGCACAAAATGAATGAGATAATGAAAACATTGACAATTGTTTCAGCCATTTTTATTCCGCTTACTTTTATCGTGGGTGTTTATGGAATGAATTTTAAATACATGCCGGAATTGGAATACGAACATGGGTACTACACCGTTGTTGGTATAATGGCTTTTATAGTATTGCTCATGATTTATTATTTCAAAAGACGTCGTTGGTTTTGATTGTTCGGGAAATTAAAAATTAGGACAGTAAATTAGAAGTTTAAATGAACAAAATTTAAAAAAAATGAACAAAGCCATATATGTTGCAACTAGCGAAGAAAACAGCGGCAAATCAATTATTACTTTAGGTTTGATGAGTATGCTTATTGGTAAAACCGCCAAAGTAGGCTATTTTAGACCCATTGTCGAGGACTTGGAAGAGGGAAAAATGGACAATCATATTGAAACTATCATTACCCATTTTGGACTGGATATTAAATATCAGGATGCTTTTGCAATCACGAAAAGCAAGTTGATAAAAAAGAAGAATAACGGAAAAATAGGGGAGGTAATCGACTTGATTATCGAAAAATACAAACGTATGGAAGAACGCTTTGATTTTGTTCTCGTCGAAGGCACAAGTTTTACCGGCGAAGGCACCGTCATCGAGTTGGATACGAATGTTTTAATCGCTAAAAACTTAGGGATTCCAGCAATTATTGTAGGTTCGGGCCTTGGAAAATCATTGGAAGAATTAGTTGACGGTCTTTATTTGACCTATGATTCCTTCAAGATAAAAGAAGTGGAAGTACTTGCGGTAATTGCTAATAAAGTGCTACCCGAAAATATTGAGTTAGTGACTGATCGTTTGAAAAAAAGCCTTCCAGAGGAGGTGTTGGTAAATTCGATTCCCATAATTTCAAGTTTGAACAACCCAACAATTCAAGAAATTGTAAAGGAATTGAATGCTAGAGTTTTGTTTGGTGCAGCATTTTTGAACAACCAAATTGGTAGTTTCAGCGTAGGAGCCATGCAGCTGCGTAACTATTTATTAAACTTAAAAGAAAATGGTCTTGTAATAACGCCAGGAGATAGAGCTGATATTATTTTGGGGGCATTACAAGCCAATGAGTCCGTAAATTATCCTGCCATTTCTGGAATTGTTTTGACAGGGAATATTCTGCCTGAAGAGAGTATTTTGAAATTAATTGAGGGACTTTCTACTGTTGTACCCATCATTTCGGTGGAAGAAGGTACCTATTTAATTACCAATAAAATAGGGGCTATAAAACCTAAAATTTACGCCAAAAATAAAGAGAAGATTTTAACCTCTATCAACACCTTTGAAAATTATGTGGATTTGGATAATTTATCCGATAAATTAATCAAATTTGAATCCGATGGAATGACTCCAAAAATGTTTCAATACAATTTGGTTAAAAGAGCTAAAAAGCACCGAAAACATATTGTTTTACCAGAAGGGAATGACGATAGGATTATTATTGCTACTTCCAGATTATTAGCAATGGATGTAGTTGACATCTCTATTATTGGTGAACAAAAACAAATCGAAAATAAGGTTGCAACGCTTGGCTTAACTTTTGATTTTTCTAAAGTTAACATCATAAATCCAAATAAGTCAGAGCAATATAACGATTATGTCAATACTTATTATGAGTTGAGAAAACAAAAGAAGATGACTCTTGAAATAGCAAGGGATTTGATGGAAGACGGTTCTTATTTTGGAACCATGATGGTCTATAAAGGTCACGCAGACGGAATGGTTTCTGGCGCAGCACACACTACCCAACATACTATTTTACCTGCTTTGCAATTCATTAAAACAAAACCGAATTCAAGTGTTGTTTCTTCAATCTTTTTCATGTGTTTGGAAGACCGAGTTTCAATTTTTGGCGACTGCGCCATCAATCCGAATCCTACAGCAGAACAATTGGCAGAAATAGCCATCTCATCGGCTGAATCCAGTATGGCTTTTGGGATAGAGCCTAAAATTGCGATGCTTTCTTATTCTTCCGGTTCCTCCGGAAAAGGAGACGAAGTCGACAAAGTAAGGGCTGCAACTGAAATTGTCCGAAAAAAACGGCCCGATTTAAAAATCGAAGGGCCTATTCAATACGATGCAGCCGTGGATCCTGAAGTGGGACAAAGCAAAATGCCAAATTCAGAAGTGGCAGGACATGCCAGCGTTTTAATTTTTCCTGATTTGAATACGGGGAACAATACCTATAAGGCAGTTCAAAGGGAAACTGGGGCATTGGCAATTGGCCCCATGTTGCAAGGATTAAACAAACCCGTTAACGATTTAAGCCGAGGCTGTACTGTCGATGACATTATAAACACAGTTGTGATTACAGCCATTCAAGCACAGGGATTATAATATTTTGCCACAAAGACACAAAGTCACAAAGAAAATAGTTTTTTATAGTTTTAAATTTATAGAATAAAAACTTTGCGCTTTTGCGTCTTCGTGGCAGAAAAAAAAGTATAATTAAATAAATTAAATAATGAAAATTGTAATAATAAACTCAGGTAGTTCTTCCATAAAATACCAGTTAATAGAAATGCCCTCCAGCGAAGTCATTTGTTCCGGAATGATTGACAGAATAGGGTTGGAGACCTCCAATTTGACTTATGCAACCCATACCAATAAAATAGAGGAATCTTTACCTATCCCAAATCACAAAATGGGATTGCAAAAAATAGCCCGTTTATTAATGGACGAAAAAGTAGGTGTAATAAAAAGCACGCTCGAAATTGACGCTGTGGGTCATCGGGTGGTACATGGAGGCAGCAGTTTTACCAATACGGTTGTCATAAATGAGGAAGTGAAAGTAAAGATAAAACAGCTTTTTGAATTGGCACCCTTGCATAATCCCGCTAACTTGGAGGGGATAAATGTGGCTAGCGAAATTTTTGATACTGCCAAACAAGTGGCCGTTTTTGACACGGCTTTTCACCAAACAATTCCTGTTGTGGCATACAAATATGCGGTGCCTAATTATCTGTTGACAGAAAATAAAATCCGCGTTTATGGTTTTCATGGAACAAGTCACAAATATGTTTCGGAAAAAGCGATTGATTATTTGGAAAATAGCTCCAAAATTATCACCATCCATTTAGGAAATGGCTGTAGTATGACTGCCATAAAAGACGGAAAAAGCGTCGATCACACCCTTGGTTTTGGACCAATGAACGGCTTGATTATGGGTACCCGAAGTGGTGACATTGACCAATCGGTTATATTTTACATGGTCAATTCATTAGGTTATTCTCTTGCCGATGTTAACACAATGTTGCAAAAACAAAGCGGAATGTTGGGTCTCACCGGTTTTAGTGATTTAAGAGATATTCAGTCTAGTGCCGAACAAGGAAATGCAGCTTGCCAATTGGCTTTAGAAATGAATGCGTACCGAATTAAGAAATATATTGGGTCTTACTCGGCAGCTTTAAACGGCTTGGACGCGATTATTTTTACGGCGGGAATTGGAGAAAATTCGTCTTTAATGCGGCAATTGGTCTGTAAGGATATGGAGTATTTTGGAATGGAACTAGATGCTGCCAAAAATGAAATCCGTTCCGCAGCAATCAGGGAAATTAATACGCCACAATCCAAAACAAAAATTATGGTTATTCCGACCAACGAAGAAATAGAAATAGCCAATCAGGTGTATGAGTTGCTTTTGATCTGATATGAATA
The DNA here is from genome assembly GCA_044357435.1 of Flavobacterium sp. Taxonomy (GTDB): domain Bacteria; phylum Bacteroidota; class Bacteroidia; order Flavobacteriales; family Flavobacteriaceae; genus Flavobacterium. The sequence goes on from JBIKPM010000037.1 coordinate 7,849, forward strand.
ATGCACTTCTTAAAAAAGTGCATTTTTTTTTAAATAATTATGCATAAGGAGGCAAAGTATCTATCTCAGGAGGTATAGCAAAAATTACCGTAACATCTTAAGCGTATATTTTATGGAACAAATCAATATACTTGTCCATTACTATTTTTCGTTTTAATTTCATTGTGGGGGTAAGGTGGCCACCTGCAATTGACCAAATATCAGGAGTTAATTCAAAGCGTTTTATTTTTTCCCAATTCCCAAATTTTTCATTCAAGATATCCACTTCTTCCTGAATGCGTTCAATAACCTTTGGGTTGGAAATGATTTCTTCATGGGTTTTATCAATATTGATTCCATGAAGCCTTTCCCATTCTTTTATAAAATCAAAGTTGGGTTGAATGAAGGCTGCCGGCATTTTTTGTCCATCGCCGATGACCATTATCTGTTCTATGAAACGAGATTGCTTCATGGTATTCTCCAATAATTGTGGCGAAATGTATTTTCCTCCTGAAGTCTTGAATATTTCCTTTTTTCGGTCGGTAATTTTTAGAAAGCCTTCGTTGTCAATTTCCCCAATATCACCAGTGTGAAAGTAACCGTCCACAATGGCTTCTTTTGTCAAGGCTTCTTCCTTGTAATACCCCATCATTACGTTTGGCCCTTTGCATAAAATTTCCCCGTCCTCGGCAATTTTTACCTCTACCTTGTCGATGACTTTACCCACAGTTCCTATTTTGTACCCATTATTCCTCAAATCATTTATGGCCACTAAAGGCGAAGTTTCCGTCAGTCCATAGCCTTCCATAATTGGGATTTCAGCAGCCCCAAAAATTCTGGCCAAACGAGGCTGTAAGGCCGCACTTCCACAAGCGATGAGGTCTAAATTGCCTCCGACGGCTTCTTTCCATTTACTGAAAATAAGTTTTCGGGCTATTTTTAATTGAAACTCATACCACCGTCCGTTTGCGCCATAGGGTTTATATCTAAATCCCAAATCTACCGCCCAAAAGAAAAGTTTCTTTTTTGGTCCTTTGAGTTCTAGTCCCTTTGAATAAATTTTATCAAATACTTTCTCGATTACTCTGGGGACAGCCGTAATCAAGTTGGGTTTTACCTCTTTTAGATTTTCACCGATTTTGTCTAAAGATTCTCCAAAATAGATGGAAACCCCATAATATTGACACAAATACAAATAGAATCTTTCCAGAATATGACAAACCGGTAAATAACTCATGGTTCTGTTTTTGCCCGGTTCCAATGGGATTCTTAACGCACCGGCATAAACATTGGATACAATATTTTGATGCGAGAGCATTACGCCTTTTGGTATTCCGGTAGTTCCCGAAGTGTAAATTATTGTGGCTAAATCGTCGGTTTTTACTTTGTTTTTTCTATCTTCTAATTCTTCTTGATTGCTTTGGTCCTCGCCAAGTACAAGTAGTTCTTTCCAGTTTTTACAACCCTCAATTTCATTAAAAGAAAATACTTCCTTAAAATGAGGTACGTTTTGCTTGATTGAATTCACTTTTAGGAACACTTCGGCATCGGAGACAAAACAATAGGAGGCACCTGAGTGATTCAATATATATTCATAATCTTCTTCGGAAATAGTAGGGTAAATGGGCACTGTTTGCGCACCGGTTTGTAAAATCCCAATGTCCATGATATTCCACTCCGTTCTATTATTGGTCGAAATCAGGGCAATTTTATCGTCTTTTTGAACGCCCATTCGCAATAATGCTCTCGAAACAGCATTGGCTTTGGCAATATATTCTTCGGTTGAAGTTTTTACCCAAACCCCATCATATTTGGTGACTAAAGCATCCGAAATGTTATAATGCTCTAATTGGAAATAAGGAAAATCAAATAGTCGTGTGATAGGGGTCATTTTCAAATAGTATTAATTGGATGCAAATTAAGTAATTAATTGGTATTGACCAATTTTTAGGCTTTTAATAATTTATGCCAAATTTGGTTTTTTGATTCTTTTTTAACAATTTGTAATGGATTAATTATAATACCTTTGCGGAGTTTAATTAATTTACAATAAAATGCAGCATCACTTGCGATTGAATGAATATAAGGTTCTGTTTTACAGGTTGTTGTTGGCGTATGTTTTTTATTTCTTTGCCCGAATCCTATTTTATCTTTACAATATTGATTTATTGAGAGTTGATTCTGTTTCTGATCTGATCGCTCTCTGCTATTACGGTTTGGCGTTTGACACCACCGCAATTTTATACGTAAATCTGCTTTTTATCCTTTTTTCAGTATTGCCATTTTACAGGAATACGAATGCCGGGTATCAAAAGTTTCTGTTCTATCTCTATTTTGGCACAAACTTATTGGCTTATGCCACCAATTTTATCGATTTCATTTATTATAAATATACTTTTGCACGAACGACTATCGTGGCATTGGGTGTCGTGGAACACGAAACCAACAAAATCACTTTGTTTTTAAGTTTTTTGGTTGATTACTGGCATGTGTTCTTCCTCTTTCTTTTATTTTCAACACTTTGGGTTTATTTATATAAAAAAGTTGAAGTTCGTTTTTCAATGCCTACCAAAAAAATTCATTATTTTGGATTTTCCGCAGTTGGATTTTTTGCCATAGTGACCTTTACAATTGGCGGCATAAGGGGTGGAGATTTCAAGAAGTCCACTCGCCCAATTAATCTTTTAGACGCCAGTCGACACGTGAAAAACATGGTTCATTCTGATATCGTGCTCAACACCCCATTTGCGATTATAAGAACTTTGTTTTCCAATAGTTTTAAGAAAACGAATTTTTCCGATGTTACTCCACAAGTGATTTCAGACAAAATCCAACCCATAAAACAGTATCACAATAATCCTCCAACCAAACCTAATGTGGTGGTTATGATTCTGGAAAGTTACGGTCGGGAATACATTGGTGCATTTAATAAAAAGTCCAATATTCCCAATTATAAAACACATGCCCCGTTTTTGGATTCCTTGTCGCAGCACAGTATGATTTTTACCAATGCCTATGCCAATGGTCGACAATCCATTCACGGAATGTCATCGATTCTCGCTGGAATCCCTGCATTTAAAGATGCTTTTACGTCATCCCCCTATCCAAAGCAAAAAATTGAATCACTGGTTTCCACCCTAAAAAGTGAAGGCTACAATACTTCCTTTTTTCACGGTGCGGCCAATGGTTCGATGGGGTTTTTAGGTTTCGGAAATATTCTGGGTATCGAAAATTATTATGGCAGAACTGAGTTCAATGACGATTCGCAATTTGATGGTTTTTGGGGAATTTGGGATGAACCCTTTCTTCAATTTATGAAAAATACCTTAGACAAAAAGAAAACACCATTTTTTGCTTCTGTTTTTACCGTTTCCTCCCATGAGCCTTACATCATTCCCGAAAAGTATAAAAATAGGTTTCATGAAGGCGAAATCCCTATTCATAAATGTGCCGAATATACCGATTTTGCTTTGAAACAATTTTTTACGGAGGCCAAAAAACAACCTTGGTTTTCCAATACCATTTTCGTTTTGGTTGCTGACCATGGCAATCAAATTTTTTATGATGAATATCAAAAACCAATCAATCGATTCGCAGTTCCTATCATTATTTATAAACCCAACAGCAAATACGTAGGTGTCGATGACGATTTGGCACAACAAATAGATATTTACCCAACAATTTTAGATATGATTGGGTACAAAAAACCATTTCGGAGTTGGGGTAGGAGTTTGTTTGATAAAAAATCAAGCGCACCATTTGTTATTAATTCAACGGGAAGTAGCCACCAGTTCATGAAAGG
>JBIKPM010000233.1:0-3986 GCA_044357435.1 Flavobacterium sp.
GCTTTTGGTCTCGCCCAAACAACAAGCCATCGTCATAGCGCAAGTATCTCCTTTTTCGATAAAATACAATAACAACTCCCCCTCATCAAAATCTTCACGTGATATTTTAATGGCTCCTTTTATCAATAAGGGCATTTTTCTTATGGAATCGCCAAAATCTATCAGAACATCTCCTTCCTTGAAATCGCTCAACAAGGAAACTTCGGCGATTTCTTCAATCAATTGTTCTTCAAATATAAATCCGTAGGTCTGTTTTAGTAGGTCTTTCATCATCAATATTCAATTTATAAACAGTAAATTTCGTTATTTTTTTATTCAAAACCTTCAAAATACAAAAAAACACCCTCAAATAGTGTCTAACTTTTTGAGGGTAGTTCAATCTGGGCGGTTTTTTTACTCGTGCATAACCAGGATTGGAATATTGGCGACATTTGCGAATTTCTCTGCTAAACTAGGTCTGAACAGTTCCACAAAAAAGTTTCTTTTGTAAGTAAGCATCGCCAAAACATCAATTTCTTTGAATAAAATAAAATCAAGAATTGTTCCTTTCACATCATCACTTGGAATAATAGAAAAAATAACGGGTTCCTTTTCAAATTCAGCTTCCCAATGTTTTATGGTGGCGTCAGACACATCGGAATTACTGGTTTTTACATAAAGGCATCTTACTTTAGCATTCATTTTTTTGGCGATATCCAGTACTTCTTTAAGTGCTTTTTTGTCTTTAGCCCTGTAACGAGTGGTGAAACCTATGGTTTCTATTTTTTTGAATTTGGCTTCTAATGGCACACATAGTACAGGAACTTCAATCGCATTAATCACCGAACCGGTATTCGTTCCCAAGAAAAAAGCTTCCCATCCCGAAGCGCCCGAAGTACCCATTACCACAAAATCTATAGCATCTTCTTTAATGGCTCTTTTGATATTGAAAATTAAATTTCCATCCATCAATCGGTGGCTCATTTTTATTTTGTCCAGATTTCGTTCTTCGGCTATAGCTCGAAGTTTGGGAATTTCTTCCTTAAACATATCAAATTCGGATAATTGAAGCGAGTCAAAAATGACGTTATAGTTCTCAGGAAAATACTGATTGTCGTATATGGGCAGGTCAAATGTGTGCAATAAAACGAGTTCACCTTGCACTATTTTAGCAAATTCCAAAGCGTGCACAAAAGCATTGGTGGCCGTTTCGGAAAAATCTGTGGGAAACAAAATTTTTTTCATTTTTAGTACGATTTAAAGTTGTTTGTCTATCAAAGGTAGTGAAAAAATTAAAACACAAAGTTATAATTGTCAGGTATTTACGGTATTTTTTTAAGAAAATGAAGCAGCATTCATGTTAAAATAAGCTCTGTCTAAAATTGATTATAATTATCCCAAAAACAACAAAATACTATTTTTAAACCGTACTGAATCCCAAATAAACGATTACTTTTCATGCAGTACTAAAATGGGGGTTTTGCTGTGAAAAGAGAGCTTTTGTGTCAAACTTTGGGAAAATAATTCTTCTATAAGATTTCGTTTGCGGGTCAGCATGGCCAAAATATCAATTTCTTGATACATCAAAAAATCGTTGATTGTTTTTTTGACGTCATCTTTTGGAATAACAAAAAATTCAACGGGTTCCTTTTCAAAATCAGATTGCCAGTTTTCAATATGTTCATTCGTTAGTTTGGAGCTTGACGTTTTAACCGTTAGGCATTTTACCTTGGCATGAAATTTCTTCGCAATATTTAAAACTTCCAATAATGCTTTTTTTTCTTCACCCTTAAAAAGAGTGGTGAAACAGATGTTTTTTATTTTTTCGTATTTTGCATCAATAGGCACACACAAAAGCATTGTGGGCACCAGCGTTATTGCATAACCCGTATTAGACCCCAAAAACACTTCTTTCAAACCAGAAGCTCCATGGGTGCCCATGACAATCAAATCTATATTTTCTGCTTCTGCAATTTCTTTTATAATTTTAACTAAGTTGCCACGCCGCAAAACATGGCTCATCTTCACGTCTTCAAAGTGGTGTTCCTCGGCTATTTTTCTCAAATAGGGAATCTGATCTTTAAAATTTTCGAAATTTTTTAATTCAATCGTTTCGTAAATCGCAGCTATAGAACTCGGGCAGCCTTCATAGGTAAGGTTTGGAGAATCATAAACATGGAGTACAATAAACTCCGCTCCCAGGTGTTTTGCCATTTCTAAAGCATAAACAAAAGCGTTATTCGCTGTTTCGGAAAAATCAGTTGGAAATAAGATTCGTTTCATATTGGTTTCATTTAAAGTGAATTATCATAACTAACACAACTATAAAGTTACGACCTTAAAACAATATTTGTCAGCTATTTACCATTTTTTTTAAGACTAAAAAGGTGCTTTTATAAAAAAATGGATACTTCTTTAGATTTAGTACCTTTGCACCCAATACCTAATAATATGTTAAACAACGATTCCATAGTAGCCCTAGCAACCCCTTCCGGAGCGGGAGCCATAGCCATCATTCGGATTTCTGGCGAAGATGCAATTGCCATTGGGAATTCCGTTTTTAAATCCATAAAAGGAAAGGATTTAACCCAACAAAAATCCCACACCCTGCATTTGGGACATGTTATCGACGGTCAAAAAACGCTGGACGAAGTGTTGGTTTCCATTTTCAAAGGGCCTCACTCTTATACTGGCGAAAACACCATCGAAATTTCCTGCCACGGTTCCACTTATATCCAACAGCAAATCATTCAGCTATTGCTTCGAAAAGGCTGCCGAATGGCAAACCCCGGAGAATTTACCCTTAGAGCTTTTCTGAACGGAAAACTCGATTTATCGCAAGCCGAAGCCGTTGCCGATTTGATTTCGTCCGATAATGAAGCCTCACACCAAATCGCGATGCAGCAAATGCGCGGCGGTTTCTCGAACGAAATTGCCAAGCTCCGCGAAGAATTACTCAATTTTGCGTCCCTAATAGAACTCGAACTCGACTTTGCCGAAGAAGATGTGGCTTTTGCAGACCGGGCACAATTTCACGAATTATTAAACCGAATTGAGTTTGTACTGAAGCGCCTGATTGATTCCTTTGCCGTGGGCAATGTCATCAAAAACGGTATTCCGGTGGCTATTGTTGGAGAACCCAATGTGGGAAAATCAACTTTATTGAATGCCTTGCTAAACGAAGAACGCGCCATCGTTTCCCACATTGCAGGAACCACTCGAGACACGATTGAAGATGAATTGGTTATTGGCGGTATCGGCTTTCGATTCATCGATACGGCAGGAATTCGAGAAACCGAAGATGTGGTAGAAAGCATTGGGATTCGGAAGACATTCGAAAAAATAGAACAGGCGCAGGTCGTCATCTTTTTGTTTGATGGTTTAAAGTTTCAGGTTTCAGGTTTTGACTATATCACCGAAATTGAAAAAGTTAAAAACAAATACCCACTTAAACCAATACTTGTTGTAGTAAATAAAGTTGATTTGTTATCTGAAAAAGAAATTGAAAACATTGATCAAAAACTTGAAACTTTAAACTTGAAACTTTTAAAAATTTCTGCCAAAGCAAACATTGGCGTGGAGGAACTAAAAAACCAATTGCTCTCCTTTGTCAATACCGGAGCGTTACGCAATAACGAAACAATTGTCACCAATACCAGACATTACGACTCTTTACTCAAAGCCTTGGACGAAATCCAGAAAGTGAAATTCGGACTGGAAACTAATTTGTCCAGCGACTTAATGGCGATTGACATTAAGGAAGCTTTGTATCATTTTGGGATGATTACCGGTCAGGTTACAAATGATGAACTTTTAGGGAATATTTTTGCCAATTTCTGTATCGGGAAGTAATTAATGCGAATCAAGGGTTGAAAAAAGCATAAAAAAAGAAAGAAATATCTTTCAATAAATTAGTTTAATAAGCTGATAATCAGTATATTTATAGTGTATCTAACGCACATTTAAATATATGATTAATCAGCCTAAAGCCCTAAAATTAATAAAAA
>JBIKPM010000234.1:0-3985 GCA_044357435.1 Flavobacterium sp.
TCCTTCTTTAATGGTTTCTCCTATTCCCGATTGTAAAGCTCTGTTGATGTATCCGTTTTGAGGCGCTTTAATGTAATACAGCCCATTTCGAATGCTATAATTGGCATACTGATTCTCCAGTTTGCTAACTTGAGCTTCGGTGTCATATTGGTTGCTCAAAGCGGTGTACTGGTCGCTCTGTGCTTTTGAATTTTTTTCAGAATATTCTGCGGAGATCCTATTGATTTCCACTTCAGCATTGATGAATTCATTTTTGCTAGTATAAAATTTATTTTCTTGTGTGATAATTTTAGCTTCAACTTCCTGAAGTTTTAGGCGTTTTTCCTCTACATCAGACAAAGCTTTTAGACCTTCTTTGTTTAATTGTAGTGAACGGTTAAATTGGGTATTGGCAATTTTCAATTGTGTTTTCACTGCTACAAGGTCTATACTGTCACTTTTAATTTTCAAACGAGCTTGTTTTATTTTATTCTCTGCTTGTTTGAGTTTCAATACTTTTTCTCTTTCTATCGCTTGCATTTGCTTGGAAAGGATCGCTACTTTCGAACCATATGATTCTAATGATTGTTTTTTTGCATCCACTTGGTTTTTGGTGTTTTTTACCAAATTTGGATCCAAATAGTCTTCTTTGATTTCAGATATAAAAAGAATAGTATCGCCTTTTTCAACATAATTGCCTTCTTGCACATACCATTTTTCAATTCTACCAGAAATAACGGATTGAATAGTTTGTGGCCTTTGATTTGGTTTTAAAGTTGTAACAGCTCCAGAACCCGAAATATTTTGTGTCCAAGGCAAGAAAAGGGCTATTAATGCAAATATGGAAACCGTAAGAATTATTCGATTCAATATTTTATAATGCGGTCTGTTGCTCAAATTCTTTACAGTAGAATATTTTTCAAGAGCATCACTGTTTATTGATTTTTTGTCGGATATATTTAACATGCTCTTATTTTTTAGTGTCTGATATGATAGTGCCTTTTTGCATTGTGATTTCTCGTTCACATTTGGTAAGCCAATGAGGGTTTTGGGAGGAGACAACTACCGTCCATTTGTTTTTTTCGGAAGTAATAAAGTCGATGATTTCATTGGCTACTTTAACGTCCATTTTATCGGTTGGTTCTTCATAAAACAAAATGTTGGGTTTGTGAATAATACTTCTGGCCAACAAGACTTTTTGGGCATTTGAAGAGGATAATTCTTTTGCTTCAGGAAAAATTTTGGTGTCCAGCCCTTTGGGTAATGTTTTTATAAAGCTCGTCAATTGAACTCCATCGAGAGCCCATTTTAAATCTTCGGAGCTGATGTTTTTATCATTGAAAGTGATGTTTTCGAGAATAGTTCCCTCAAAAGGGGTTTCTCCTTGAATAATACTTCCTATTCTTGAACGATATAGTTTAACGTCAATTTTTTTAAAAGTATCATCATTGATAAAAAAGTTACCCGAGGTTGGATGTAACAAACCAGAAAGCACTCGAATTAAAGTTGTTTTTCCAGAACCATTTTCCCCATCGATTATGATTTTCTCTCCTGGATTTATTTTTACATTGATGCTCTTTAAAATCCCAAAAGTAGTTCCTGGAAATTGAAACTCCACATTCTCTGTTTCAAGGCTGATATTAGTATAAAAACTTTTGTTTTCTATGGCAACTTCTTCTTCCAATTCCATATCGGTAACTTGTCCAATTTTTTCTACAGCCGTTAATACGTCATAGAAAGTTTCTAGTCCAAGAATGATTTTCTCAACCGAACCAATGACCAATAAAATGATGATTTCTGCAGCGACAAATTGCCCAATATTCATTTGCTGATTCAATACTAAGTAACCACCAATGATTAATAAACTTGCTGTAATCATTACCTTGAATATAATCAAATGAGTAAATTGCTTTTTGATTACATTAAAATGGTTTTCTCGACTGTATAAATATTCTTTTATAAAACCATTGTTTTTTTCTAAAGCAAAATCATAGTTAAGTTCATTTCTAAAACTGAAATTGTTTCTAGCTATTTCTTGTAACCAGTTCGCCGTTTTGTATTTGTTTTTGGATTCTTTTAAACTGGTTTCCGTCCCTTTATGGTAGTAAAATTTAAAAATGAAATACAGAAGCAATAATAATAATATACCGAAAACAATAAAAAAGGGATGGTATAGAGATAATAAAACAATACCAAAAACAATTTGTAAAATGGCTGCTGAAAAATCGACCAACAATTTTGAAGTCCCTTTCTGAATGGTAAGTGTATCAAAAAAACGATTGGCTAATTCTGGAGGATAGTGCCCATAGAGTTCTTTGAATTCTATTTTGGGCAAACGAGTGGCAAATTCAAAAGAAGAGCGCACAAAAATTTTTTGTTGCAGGTTCTCCGTGATTCGCAATTGCATTAATGATAAAATACCAACTAGGGCCACCCCAATGACTACAAGAATTACCAAAACAATCCAAGATGCGCTAACTCGCCCGGATTGAATAAAATTTACAATGGCTTGAATGCCCAGAGGTAAAGACAAACTCACGATACCGGCAAAAATGGCATAGAAAAAAATTTGTGAAACATCTTTTTTGTCTAATTCTAAAAGATTGTAAAATCGTTTTAATGAAGTCATATTTTATTTTTTTAATATTTTTTCGATTAAGTCAATATAAAAATCGGTTGGACTTGTCGTGTCATTACAGTCGGTAATAGCCTGCATGTGATCTTTAAGAAAATGCTGATGCATTGCTCCTTCGACAATGCTGGAAGCTAAACTTTTTGGATAAAAACAATCTGGATTTACTTCAGTGATTATTTTTGTTAATCTATTAATCACTCTTATGTAAATATAATAAAAACCTTCTTTATTTTCTTGGTCTACTTCTTTTGTATGAAAGGTTTTCGTAAACTCAGCTATTATGATTTTATTCAAAATAGATTCGTTGATGTGCAGGGTTTTTTGATCATCTTCTACTTTTTCAGTAACAATCGAAATTGCTTTTTTTAATTTTTCTAAAGGGTTAGCATAATTTGAAGTTGCAAATACCAATCGATATTCCATCCAACTCCAATACCAAGAAGATAAATATACTAATAATTTGTGCTTGTTTTCGAAATAACGGTAAACAGAACTCTCATTGGAACCTAACTTTTCTCCTAATTTTTTGAAAGTAAAATCATCAAAACCAATATTGTCAATTAATACAATACTTTCTTGAATGATTTTTTTGCCTAAAGCCGATGTTTCAGGATCTTTCACATAGAGTTTTTCGTTTACTTGAATTTTGATGTTTGATAAAATTTGGTCCATGTATGATGTATTTGATTGCAAATATAATAGTATTACTTTTAATATTGAAATTTTAACATTTATTTGTGCTAAAAATGTTCTTGTATTTTAAATAAAATATTGACGATGTTTAAAAGCTGATTTAATTGCATAAATGGTCTTTGTAAAGATTTTAAATTTCTTTTTTTGATTCATTTGTTGCAATAGATTTTTGTAATATAACAGAATTCGGAATAGTAATCATTTCACCATTTTTTGTTTTAAGATGAACAAAAAAATAGGTCAAATCTGAAATTTCACCGCCAAATGGGTAATCTTTATCCAATACTTCTAAGTAATCACCTATTTTGAGAGGATGATTAAAGAATAAAATAATTCCAGCTGTTATATTGGACAATAATGACCATTGAGCAAAAAAAGCAATGCCTAAAGCGGTCAAAACCGTACTTGCAAAAAGTGCGATTTCATTTTGTTTTAAACCCCAGATTGCCGAGATTATTAGTAATGACGCAAAGGTGTTAAAAAGATTAATAGTTTTTATTATTACTTTTCTTCGGCCTCTTTGTAAATGAGTGTTTTTTAAAACATTGTTGATTAAGGTTTTGGTAATAAAATATGAAAATACATATATTACTATTACTATTATAGTTTCAATTATTTGAATGTCGGCTGATTTCATGGGTTACTGTTCTTTTTTGTATAATTTTTTTACAAAATCAA
>JBIKPM010000235.1:0-3978 GCA_044357435.1 Flavobacterium sp.
CGGTAATTCCTTTGCCTTCTTTGACGTTAATTTGTGTGCTTTTTATAATGGCTCTTTCCGATCCTATTTGGCTGGGAATGTCAAAATTTTGAAGTACCGTGCTTCCATTTACAACAACATCAAAAATATAATTAGTGGCATTTTCATACGTTGAAGTGTTGCCTAAATTATAGGCCAACGCCTCTTTTTGAACTGCCGGAATAAGATGTGCCCAATAGAAATAAATTTCATATTCCCCATCAGAAACATCCGCTTTAAATGCTTCGATTCCGTTGCGTTGTGTTTGAAAAATAGGGTCTTGGGTCGTATTTAGAATATCCAATTCTGAGGCTGGCAATTCGCCAAATCTTGTTTTAGTTTTAAAAGGTATTCCCCCTATATAGCCCCAACTTCCTTCAGAATAGGGTTGTTCTGGAATCCAGCAAACTTCAGCCGCTTTGTCTTCAAAATAACGATTGGAACCTAACATCACATTTAAAGAAGCAAAATTTGCCTCTTGCAGTTTTTTTGGAACCAACTGAAAATTGGTTTTGTAAAAATCGATTGCTTCTGTTCCTTCATTTTTGGCCATAGCTTTCAAAATATTAGTTCCGTTAACAAATGGAACCGCTACTTTAACTATGCCGTTTACTGGAGTAAATGAACCCAAAAATGTCGTGTTTAGCATCACTTCTACTTTTGGCGAATTGCTGTAGATCGCAACTAATTGTGAACAAATGCCTGATTGCGTTTCAATTCCTGCTCTATTTGACCAGTTATTGGAACCTATAGCCACAAAAGGGTTTTTGAGTAAATTGGCTTGATACAAGAAATAAGTATCTTTCTTTTCTCGATTTAACCCTGTTATACCTTTATTGTTAACATGAGGTAACGCTGCAGCACGCCCCTCAGAGTAAAAATCATTTAAGTTCCAAATTGCGGCTCCCGAAACAAAATCTCTTTGCTGAATTGCTTTCAAATAATGCTCGTGAAACAAATTTCCGTATTCAACTGTGTAATCAAATCGTTCCGGCAAGTAGGAATGCAATCGAGAGTCAACATCGACACCATATTCTGTAATTATGATAGGACTGTTCGGATATTGTTTATGAAAATCATCTAAATAGTTGTCAAATCCTGAAAATAATCCGCTGTACCAGCCTTGATATAAATTCAAACCCACAATTTTTGGGATTTCAAACAACCCCGCATCTTTATAGGATTGTATTGAACCATGGCAAGGAATCAAGGTGTATCGATTGGGGTCTAATTCGCGTATTAATTTCTCGATGGCTTTGGCTTGTCTGTTTACTTCTTTGCAATAAGTCGCATGACGAACAGGGTCTTTCATAAAAGGGGGACGCAACATAATCTCATTCATGTAAGCCCAAGAAACTAAGGAGGGATGGTTGAAATTTTGCTTGACCATTTCTTCGGCCATGTGCAGTGAATTGTTCAAAAAGGGGTCGTTTTCAGTGATAGCGTTCGTAATTGGAATTTCAATCATAGCAATAATACCTAATTTATCACAAAGATTCAAAATGTGTTGATCTTGTGTATAATGAGAAATTCGCAAGAAATTACACCCCATTTCTTTTATCAAATTCATATCTCGAAAGTGCATCTCGTCGCGTAACGCATTTCCCATACCTTCGTACATTTCATGTCGGTTGACACCAATCAATTTTAACTGTTTTCCGTTTAAATAAAACCCTCTATCCACCGTAAATTCAAACCAGCGCAATCCAAACCTATTCTCGGTTTCCTCAATTATTTGATTGTTTTTATCGACTAAACTCGTTACAATCGTATATAATTGAGGTGAATCGGGCGACCATAATTCAGGAGTATTGATTTTTACGGGCTTTGCGACGAAAGTTTGCGTCTCCCCAGCATTCAAAACTAATTTTGTGGAAGTGACCATTAAAATTTTGCCGTTTGGATCGCGGTATTTTTGAATAATACGAATTGTTTTTCTTTCGGAAAGCGTATTTTTAATTAGCGTTTTCACCTCGACAATCGCTTCTTTATTGGAAACTTTTGGCGTATTGATATATACCCCGGAAGAGGCAAAATCATCCTTTGAAATGTGTATTGGCGCGACAAAAGATAGTGAAATGGGTCTGTTAATGCCTCCGAAAAAAGTATAATCAGCCGTTAAAGGCGGTATGTTTTCATCATAGGAATTATCCACTTTGATGGCCAATAAATTTGATTTTCCAACTTGTAGATATTTCGTAATATCAAAAGTAAAAGCCGTATTTCCACCAATGTGCCTGCCAACCCATTTTTCATTGACATATAAATCAACTACTTGATTAGCCCCTTCAAAATTAATCAGGGTGTTTTTACCTTTGGCTTCATCACCAATAAAAACATTTCGACGGTACCAGCAAGCACCGCGAAAAAAACCAGGGGTTTCATCAACCGCATCTACGTTATTCCAGGTATGGGGAATAGAAACTGTAGCCCAATTTTTATCAGAAAAACTAGCTTTATAACTCTCGGGGGTATCTTCTTTGGAAAATTTCCAAGCTTCATTTATGGTATAATTAGTCGCATGAAATGGATTGTTTTGTTGAGCAAAAAGGGGTGTAAAGCATATCATCTCATTTAAAAAAAAGAGTATTAATAGGCTGTAAAAATTATTTCTATTAAAACTTAACATCATACAAATAGATTTTATTCGATAATTATATTTTCCCAATTGTCAGTTCGAAACGAGGAAGCTGGCAGATTATCGTCATTGAAAAGATTGGCTTTATCTGTATTATTCCAAGCATACCGGACTGCAACTGGTGATTTAACTAACGGTGAAAATACAAATAATTTATTGTTTTTGATGTAAGCCTGCGCTTTAACGAATTTCCTGTCTGTGCCAGCAATGAAAACAGCATTCAAAGTTTTTCCAGTAAAATATATATCATCATTATATTCAAAACTGATTACTATGCTATCATTCTTTACCCTATACTTTTTATACAATGGGCCGCAAAAATCAATATCTTTTTTATAGGAATTTGCCAAAGCTAAATTTGCCAATCTCAATCCATAGGGCAATTTATAGGGATAATGAAGGTCGTTTAAATCTCCTATATCCATCGTGGGACACATAGCTGTATTCGGAATTTGCAAGGTTTTCAATTGATTTTCCCTGATGATAGCCGCCAAATTACTGTCGCTGTATTTATATGGAGCTAATTGCAAAAAATAAAATGGCAAATCAGCACGATTCCATTGTTGCCTCCATCCGGTAATTAAAGCTTTCATTTGTTCAAAATACTCATTTGCCCATTCCCTGTTAGAAGTGCCTTGATACCAAACAACCCCTTTTATTGTATAAGGAATCAAGGGCGCCAACATACCATTGTACAAAACAGAAGGGCGTCGATGTGGCCTGCTGGTCATATAAAGCGATTGCGGTTCTTCCATTTTTATTCCTTTTACTTTGGCATCCGCAAAAGAAATGCTGTCCTTTTTACTGTTTGCATCCCAATTTTCCCAACGTACATATAAGTTTTCCAATACAGGATTACTCTTGTTGTTTTCTTCTGGAGTCCAGCATTCGGCTCCCGTTCCACCCCAATTTGCCGTTATTATTCCTATGGGCATATTGAGTTTTTGGTGCAATTCACGGGCAAAATAATAACTGATAGCCGAGAATTCCTTAACGCTTATCGAATCGCAGGGAAGCCATTTACTATCTTTTGGAAAAGATTCTTGAGGCGTATTCTCCGTTTTTTTAGTGATATTAAAAAGCCTGATGTTGGGATAATTTGCTTCAGAAAGTTCCTTTTTAGCGTCTTTAACTCTTCGCATCACCCATTCCATATTGGATTGTCCTGAGGAGAACCAAACTTCACCCAAAAGCACTTTGCTTAAAACAATGGTATTGTTCCCTTTAAACGTGATGGTATATTCCTTGTTTCCCCCTTTAATCGTTTTTAAAGCCAACTTCCATTTGCCATCTGCTGATGCTTTTGTAGTATAACTTTTTTT
>JBIKPM010000038.1:0-11507 GCA_044357435.1 Flavobacterium sp.
ACATTTCAATACTTTCAAAACCCACACAACTATTGCTGGCACCCGTATCTAGTATAAAATCACCCTTCACCCCATTAATACTTGCTTTCATGAGCAAATGTTGGGTTTTGGTCACTTTGAATTTTATTTTCTTGTAGCTTTCTTTTTTGAGAATATCGGGAAGGGTTTTCATAAATTAAAATAGGATTACCCAAATGTAGTTTAAAAACATTATCCAACGACTAAAGTGAATAATTGAAAAAAAGAATCTGGTATCACAACTTCGAAATGTTGTTTATATAGTGATGAATATCCAAAAAATCGGTACCTAAAGTCCTGTTTATTTTTTCATTCGAATACCAATTTTTTGCATAAGATGCCTTAGCGGTAGCCCGATCCAACTTCCTTTTTTGTCCAAAAACATTCGAAATAAACCAATCTATTTTGTATGATAGATTCATTAACAGGGGGCTCGCATGAATGTAGGGTCTTTTTACATTCATGGAATCTGCCATGGTGTTCAACAAATCCTGAAAAACAATATTTTCTGCAATGAGGGTAAATCGTTCATTTGAATGTTCATTTTTCATCAATTGTATTGCAATGTGTACCACGTCGGGAACTGCAATAAATCCAGTTACGCCTTTGGTGTAAAACGACAGGCCATTCGCCACTTTCTTGAAAAGCATTCCGCTTCCTTGTTCCAAAAAGCCAGGACCAATGATAATTCCTGGATTTACTATCACCGTATCCAAGCCTTCTTGTTGCCCGCGCCAAATTTCCATTTCGGCACCATATTTAGAAATTGCATAATCGCTATGATGTTTCTCGGGATTCCATTCGGCTTCTTCGGTAATAATTTCTTCATTCTCTTTCAAGTCACCAAGAGCGGCAATTGAACTCACAAAACACAGTTTTTTTACGGTTTTGGCAATGCAAAAATTGACAATATTGGCCGTTCCTTCGATATTGATTTTTCGAAGTAAATCTTCGTCTTTTGGGTCAAACGAAATCAAGGCAGCACAATGATACACATATTTCACGTTTTCGAAAGCCATTTCCAGAGCGGGGACATCGGTAATATCGGCTTGGACCCATTCTATCTTTTCAAATAGTGGTTCTTTTTTATAGAGTAAAAAAAGGTTTTTCGTTTTTTGAAGGGAGGCCATATTTCGATAAATAGCACGAACCGTGTCTCCATTTTCAACTAAATGAAGCAGTAAATGTGCACCGACTAATCCTGTTCCTCCCGTGACTAAAACCATAGTGACAAATATAATTAGAATGTTGGATTATTAGAATTTTTAGCGGTTAGATTTTCAAATTGTGCAATTAAAACTATCTTTGCCGACACGAGGTCAAAAGGACCGAACGGATGAAAATAAATTGATTTTTAGATGAAAAATATTATTGCCGAATTACAATGGCGCGGGTTGGTTCACGACATTATGCCGGGAACCGAAGAACAATTATTGAAGGAAATGACCACCACTTATATCGGTTTTGACCCGACATCAGATTCCTTGCACATTGGTAGTTTGGTGCCGATAATTCTCTTGGTTCATTTGGGAAATTTTGGACATAAACCTATCGCATTGGTTGGAGGGGCTACCGGAATGATAGGCGATCCATCTGGAAAATCAGACGAAAGAAACCTTTTGGACGAAGCCACTTTGAATCATAATGTGGCGGGAATAAAACAAGTTTTGTCCCGGTTTTTGGATTTTAATTCCAAATCAATAAACGCTCCAATATTAGTAAATAACTATGACTGGATGAAAGATTTGTCTTTTATAAATTTTGCTCGTGATGTGGGCAAACGAATCACCGTCAACTATATGATGGCCAAAGATTCTGTAAAAAAGCGTTTAACGGGGGAAGGCGAGGGAATGTCTTTCACGGAGTTTACTTACCAGTTGATTCAAGGATACGATTTTTATCATCTGCACAAGCATTACCATTGTTTGTTGCAAATGGGCGGTTCTGATCAATGGGGAAATATCACCACGGGAACCGAGTTAGTGCGTAGAATGAACCATGACGGTGCCAAAGCTTATGCTATGACTTGTCCTTTAATCACTAAAGCCGATGGGTCTAAATTCGGAAAGTCGGAGGGAGGAAATGTTTGGTTGACAGCGGATAAAACTTCGGTGTATAAATTCTACCAATTTTGGCTGAACACCACTGACGTAGATGCTGAAAAATATATTAAGATTTTTACTTTTTTAGGAAAAGCAGCGATTGATACATTAATCGAAGAACACAAAACGGCACCGCATTTAAGAGTTTTACAAAGAAAATTAGCCGAAGAGTTGACCGCTTTTGTACATTCAAAAGAAGACTTGGAAAAAGCCATAAAAGCGTCCGCGATCCTTTTTGGAAACGCGACTGCCGATGATTTAAAACAATTGGACGAAGCTACTTTTCTAGAAGTTTTTGATGGCGTTCCGCAGGCTGAAATTTCAATGGCAGTAATTGAAAATGGAATTGACATTATAACTGTTCTAAACGAAAAAACAGGATTTTTAAAATCAAATGGCGAAGCAAGACGAGCCTTAACAGCTAATTCTATTTCGGTAAACAAGGAAAAAGTAACCGAAGAATTCGTACTTTCGATCAAAGATTTAATCAACAACCAATTTGTATTATTGCAAAGCGGAAAGAAAAATTATTTTGTGATTCGGGTTAAATAATTTTATAACTTTACTTAAAATTTTAAAAGCTATGGAAACGCAATTTTTGACTGACGAAAAAGGAAATAGAACAGCTGTTTTGTTACCTATAAAAAAATACAATAAATTGATTGAAAAATTAGAAGATTTAGAAGATGTACGTCTTTATGATGAAGCCAAAAGAGAAGATGATGGGTATCGAATATCATTTGAAGATTATTTGAAAACAAGAGAAAGCAAAAAGTCTAATGTATAGCATTGATTTTTCTAAAAAAGCACAAAAGAAACTCGATAGATTATCCGATGACATCGCAAATCCAATATTATCAGCAATCGGAAGCCTTTCTGATAATCCTAGACCACAAGGCTATAGAAAGCTAAAAGGCAGAAAAGGATATAGAATTCGTGTTGGAAATTACAGGGTTATCTATGAAATATTTGATGATATTCTACTTATTGATGTAATAGATTTAGGACATCGGAAAGAAATTTATGAATAGGTTAAATAACCATCAAATTACAACCCCGAATATCACTATTATCAAAACGTCCCAATACCTCGAAAGAGCCATTGGGATTTTTTTTTGCCCCGAAATTGCCCCGAATTTTATCTGTATTGGGCGGATTCCTGTAAATAGTCCATTTGTTTGCTTTGTTCGGGTCGTGACTGATTTTATTTTTTGAAACGTGTGCGTTTGCCCCAATTTTTAGACCCCCAACATCTTTTTTCGATGATTCATCCAGAGTAATAAAATTCCATCCAGCGTTCTTAAATTCCAATGGTAGCAGTCTTTAATCGGCTATTTTTCAGTAGTATGCCATAAAAATTCTTCTTCATACTATTTTTTCACCTTCTTTTAAAAAAACGATTTCGTGCCCCTAAAAAAACGATTTCGTGCCCCTCTTGTTTGTCATACTAGCTATAATATTGTCCTTCTATTTTAATCTAAAAGCTAGATTGAAAAACAAATAATATTAACTAAAAAAACTAATTATGAAAAAACAACAAAATTTGAAATTATTAACAATCAAAATCAACCAATTATGAAAAAACAATTGCTCTTTTTATTTTTATGCGTATCTATGACCCTCACGGGATGGGCGCAATCGATTAGTTTTACTTCGGCACTTACAACTGCTCAAGTAGGTTCAACGGTTACCGTTAATTATCAATACACAATACCTGCAAATGGATTCATATATTGTGCAATTGAATTACTAAATGACTGGAGTTGGGTTAGCAATGTAGCTATTGCGCAATTAGATCCTGCACCAGCAGGAACTAATGTTACTGGCTCTTTTGATCTTACAATTCCAAATGGCACACTTCCGACTTCTAGTTTGTTGTCACCTCAGAATTATAAAATAAAGATTGAATTAAAGAATTCATCTTATGTTTGGGTAGCAGGTGCTTATCCTGGTACCCAAATAGATATAACTCCTATGCCTGGTGTTCCTACAGTTTCTCAATTAAGTGGTGATGGAACAAACACTATTACCCATGGCTGTGAAAGTTCGGCTATTTCTATTTTAGGAACTAATTTTACAGGTGCGACAGCAGTAACTGTAGGTGGCACTCCACTTGCTAGCTACACTGTGGTAAGTAGTACTAGAATTGATGGTATTCTACCAACTGGTTCTCATGTGGGACCTGTGGTTGTAACTACATCAGATGGATCAGGTACTTCTGCTGGCAATTTTACTGTGGCAGTTCCAGGTACAACAAACACTACTACAATTACTAGTTTTGAAACCTATACCTGGCCACACAATGGGATGACTTATACCACTAGTGGAATTAAAACTGGAAATACTGCAGATTGTGTTACTGAGTTGCTAGATTTAACTATTACAACTGCGGCACCAGCTATAACATTTACTTCAATACCGACTTCAACTCCTGCAGGAACTGATTTAACGGTTAATTATCAATACACAGTTCCTGCTGACGGATATATTTATTGCGGATTAGAATTACATGATAGTAATGGTTATGTTTCAGGTGTTGCTAGTGCACAATTAAATCCAGCTCCTTCTGGTACAAATGCTACTGGTTCTTTGAATCTTGCTATACCAAGTGGTACAACCCCAACTGCAAATTTGACAGGTACGTTTTTTTACAAGATAAAAATTGAATTGAAATCGCTCCCTGGATATGATTATTTAGCAGGTGACTTTCCTTCAACTCCAGTAAATATTTCTGCTCCTGCTCCTTCAATATCTTTTACATCAATACCTACAACTACGGTAGCTGGAACAGATTTAACGGTTAATTATCAATATACAATTCCCGCAAATGGTTATATTTATTGTGCTTTAGAATTGCAAAACACTGACACTTGGGCTTTGGCTTCAACGGTTGCTAGCGCACAATTAGATCCAGCTCCTGCTGGTACAAATGTTTCAGGCACTTTTAATCTTTCAATACCAAACGGTACGATTCCTTCTACTAGTTTGTCAGGTCAAACATATAGAATAAAAATTGAATTAAAAGATTCGTCCTACTCTTACTTAGCAGATGCTTTTCCTAGTACTCCTGTAATAATTACGACCCAATACACTTATTACGCAGATGGTGATGGTGATGGTTATGGTGCAGGTTCAGTTGTTTCATTAACATCTCCAACAGCTCCTTCAGGTTATTCAGTAAATGATGACGATTGTGATGACTCTAATGCTACTGTTTATCCAAATGCTACTGAAATTTATGACATTATTGACAATGACTGCGATGGCTCAGTAGATGAAGGTGCGGCACTTCCAAGTTCTTTAACTTTCTGTAAAGGGGCAACAGTTGCTTTTGCCAAAGGCACTACTGATTTGACGTTATACACTTCAACTTCAGTAACTGCGGTTGCTTTATCAGGGACTACCGCTTTATCATCAAAATTGTACTTTGCAACCCTAAACGGAAGCGCTAGAACTGCTGTATCGGTAACAGTAAACCCATTACCGGATACTGTGGCATCTTTGACAACATCTGATGCTGTACTATGTAAACACATCGGTACTTCTAATGAGGTAACCTATACTGCTGCTCCGGGTGCTAGTTCTTACAATTGGACTGTTCCGGCTAATGTTACCATCGTTGGTGGTGCAGGAACAAACGCATTAACAGTAAATTTCTCTTCAAGTTTACTAGCTAATATTGTTGGGTCTTTAGGGTCAATAGGTGTTAAAGCGGTTGATGGAAACGGTTGTATTTCAGCTACAGCAAAAACCATTGCTTTGACCACTAAATTGCCAACGGCTCCAACGTCATTAACATTGACTAGTGGTGATACTACAGACCATTTTAGCATGAAAATTCCTTTGAGTGACCCTGTAGCTTACTTTACAAGTCTTTCAGATTTAACTTCTGGAATCAAAAAAGTAGGGCCGTATATGGGTACTGAAACGGTATTTACTTTGACAGCTCCAGAAGCTCCAACAGCAGCAAGCTATGAATGGACATTGCCATCAGGAGTGAATCTATCAGGTGTAGGTAATGGAAGAATAATTACCGTAGACTTTGCAGATGTTGCACCAGGTATTGTATCATTGCCAATAGTGGTTAAATCAGTGGGTGGTTGTGGATTATCTTCAGCTAGAACTCTTAATTTATTGAGAGCCTTACCAACAGCTCCAACTAAATTAGTATTAACTGATGGAATTACTGAAACAGCAATAACTAAAGTTGGTCCTTACACAGGAAAATCAACTGTATTGACATTGACAGCTACCCCATTTACGACTCAAGGGGGTACTGCAACTTCGTATGCTTGGAAACTTCCTCCTGGAGTAGTTTGTACATCGACACATACAACAGGAGCAACCTTAACAGGTTCAACGGTTATAGAAACAGTTCTAACACCTTGGACAATTACCGATGCTATTGCTACTGCAACAAGCACAATAACCATTGATTTCTCTGGTGCTGCCACTGCAGGAGTATTAACATTCCCATTGAGTGTATATGCTGTTAACGGAACTGGAAATTCAAAAGCCAGGACATTAACGGTAACCGCTGCTGCGCCAGCGAGTCCTTCCATAGTTGGAAGTGGTGGAACTGGAACTCCTACTCAATTTAGTAGTTGTGCTACTAAAACTTATACTGCTACTTTAATCCCAGGGGCTACTTACAACTGGACAGTTCCTGGAAATGCACCATTTACAGGTGGTACAGGAAATGTTATCGTGGTTGATTATTCAGGTACAACTGTAGGTTTAGGTTTAGCTGTAGCAGTAACATGTTCTGCAACAAACGGTACAGGTACAAGTGGTGTGAAATCACTTACTGTGAAAAGAATTGCTGGTGGTTGTAGACTTGCACCAGAAGCATCTGCTACTGACGAATTCAGCGTTATCGCCTATCCAAATCCATCTTCATCAGAGTTCACTATTGATGTTCAATCATCAAGTAAAGGAACAACAGGAGTACAAGTTTATGATATGGCTGGACGTTTGATCGAAAACCGTCAGGCAAAATCGAATTCGGTTGAAGTAGGTAGAAACTATGCATCAGGAATTTACAATGTTATTGTAAACAAAGGGGCGAAAGTGAAAACACTTCGAGTGATTAAGAAATAAAAATTTCATAATAATTGTTTGTTTGAAAAAGGCTGTCCGAAAGGGCAGTCTTTTTAGTAATAAACTGTGTTTGATTTTTAACTATTTGAATTATAATGCTTTTATCCCGTAGGGATTTCATATTGGTAGAAAAAATAGGATGGGTTCTTTTGTCCCATAGGGACTATATATCTAAATAGATGTAGTCCCTACGGGACAAAAGATTGAAACACATCAATATTACTACCAATATGAAATCCCTACGGGATAAAATAATATTCAAACTTAGGTTAATGGAGAATCTTCCGTCTTACTTAATCATGCATACTAATAAATTTGAATTGCATATATTTGTTATTTAGAATAGCTATTTCAAATAGTTTATTTGCGCTAAATTTTTTTTGAATAATTTAGTATAAAAATCCCTTCATTTAAATTTTTGGTTTTGAAAACAAAATTTATAAACTCCTTTTTTTTCTTATATTTAGCCATACTAAATAGTAGTATCACGTCTTGTTTTGGTCAATCACAAACTATATTTAAAAAGATAAACCAAACCAATGGCTTGTCTAATGATAGGGTAAGTAGTATTGTAAAAGAGAAAAATGGTTTTGTTTGGATTGGTACCGAAAACGGATTGAATCGGTATGATGGCAACAAAATAAAAATATACAATAAGCAAAATAGTGCCTTAAGCTCAAATGACGTAGCCGATTTATTAATAGATCATAAAGGTAGAATTTGGATAGCCACATTGGGTGGTGGATTGAACTTATACAATCCTTCAAATGATAAATTTGTAACCTACAAAAATAGTGCTAACGATGATAAATCCATTCCTTCTAATGAATTGAATACTCTTTTTGAAGATTCTAGAGACACAATTTGGTTGGGAACTAAAAATGGAATGTCTTTTTTTAATGAAAAAGAAAAAACTTTTAAAACGTATAAGTTTGATAGTAAAAACAGGTATTCCATCAGCCATAATGACGTTAGGAGTATTTTTGAAGACGAAAATAAAAACCTATGGATAGGCACTTTCGGAGGAGGTTTGAATAAATTCAATCCTAAAACAGGGAAGTTTGACCGAATTAATTCTTCAAGTACAATTTCGCCCGATTATATCCATTCTATATGCGGTATAAACAAGAACGAAATCTTGATAGGAACCAGTGGAAAAGGATTGCTGACATTTGACGTGAATAGTTTGAGTTTTCAGAAAAAGGCATTTGGAATAGATAAAACAATCAATATTGTTCGCTGCATAAAACGAGCTAGAAATGGGACAGTTTGGATAGGAACGGATGGCGTCGGACTTTTTAAAATAAAAAACATAAACAGCCCAAAACCAACAGTTAATAATTATACCAATGATTCTCAATCAGAATTTTCCATTTCCAGTAATGCTATTTATTCCCTTATGGAAGATGAGAATTCTAATATTTGGTTGGGAACAGCTTGGAGTGGTGTTGATGTGTTGAGTTTAAATAAAGATTATACGCTATTACCTAGCACAAATAAAGGGGAATCTCCCGTTTCAGTATTATCGATTTATAAAAACAGGGATGCTTTTTTTATGGGATTAGACGGCAAAGGACTGACTGTTTTGCCAGAAAAGACCAATATTGTAAAACGCTACAATAGCACCAACAAAAATTCAATCGGGGATGATTATATTCAATACATCAATGAGGCTCGTAGCGGAACGCTTTGGATAGGAACATTTGTAAATGGATTGGTTAATTTTGATTATAAAACGGGGCGTTTTACGCAATTCAAACAAGCTATAGGAAATCCAAAATCTTTAAGTTTTAACGATGTTCGTTACATTATCGAAGATGAGAAAAATAATATTTGGGTAGCTACTTGGGGAGGTGGACTTAATTATTATGATGTAATTACAAAAGAATTTAAAAGTTTTAAAAAGAAAATAGGAGATCAAACTTCTATAAGCAGCGACAATGTACTATCGCTTCAAAAAGACGACCATTTAATCTGGCTGGCTACTTTTGGTGGTGGCGTAAATCTTTTCGACACAAAAACCAATCGATTTAAAGTGTATAAAAGTGTAGAAGAAAATCAGAATTCTATTAGCAGTGATTATGTTTATGCTATTTTAAAAGACACCAAAGGAAATATATGGATTGGGACTGCAGGAGAAGGAATCAATCTGTTGGATACAAAAACCAAAAAAATAAATCGCTTTGACAACTATAAGGATGTCCGTTATCAAACGGTGACTGCCATTATAGAAGACAATAAAGGATTGATTTGGTTTAGTACTAAGCAAGGGATTTTTAATTATGACTACGCCACAAAAGCGTTCAGAAGCTTTTCAAATCTTAAAGAAGATTATCATATTAATTCCTGTTTCAAAGACGAAAAAGGAATACTCTATTTTGGCTGTTCTAAAGGAGTTGTTAAATTTAATCCTGAAACCATAAAGGTCAAAAATGTAACCCCTAAAGTAAAATTCACCGGCTTTAAACTTTTCAACAAGGAAGTCCCAATTGGTGAAGAGGAGATCTTACAAAATGACATTTCTTATTCTGAAAATATTACTTTAAAACACGATCAGGATGTAATCACTTTTGAATTTGCCGCAATGCTGTTTCCGTCATCTGCGAATTGTGAGTACCAGATTAAAATGGATAATTTTGATGAAAATTGGCGGTCAATTGGCAAGGAGGGTTCCGCTACTTATACTAACCTTTCTCCTGGGGAATATGTTTTTAAAGTAAGGAGCAGGGAATTGGGAAGCGAATGGTCGAATCAGTTTAGCGCATTAAATATTGTTATTCAAAAACCCTTTTGGACAGAATGGTGGGCCTTTTTAATTTATGCTTTATTGGGAATTTTAACGCTGTATGTTTTTATTAAATATGTTGTCTCATGGGAAAAAATGAAAGCAGATCTGCGATTTGAGAAGTTTTCACATGAAAAGGACGTGGAGCTTTATAATTTAAAACAAGATTTTTTTACCAATATATCCCATGAAATAAGAACTCCCGTAACGCTAATTTTAGGGTCTATTAATAAATTATTAAAAAATAATCCGTATTCCGGAGAAAATCAACAAAATCCTTTTAATGCCATCATAAAAAATGGGGAATATTTACTGAATCTGGTGAATGAACTTTTGGATTATCGAAAGATGGAAGGGAATCAAATTAAGTTAATGGTGGTAAAACAAGATTGGGTGAAATTTAGCAAAGAAATTTACCTTTCGTTTAAAGAATTTGCCTACCAAAAAGAGATTAAGTTTGAGTTTGAATCCTCAAGTGAAAGAATAGATTTGTGGTTTGACAAAAATCAAATGGAAAAAGTGTTTTACAACTTGTTTTCCAATGCATTGAAATTTACAAGTACAGGGGGTTCTATAAAGCTCACTATTTCAGAAACGGATACCCAAGTGCAATTAGAATTAGTGGACGAAGGAATTGGAATTTCGAAAAAACACCTCTCCAAAATATTTAACCGCTTTTATCAAGCCAGTGCCGCCAATAGTATCAATGGAGCAGGTTTTGGCTTAGGATTAACCATTTCGAATGAAATTATAAAACTACATCAAGGAGAAATAACGGTTAAAAGTAAAAAAGGAGCTGGGAGTACCTTTACTATTGTTTTGAAAAAAGGAAATTCTTTTTATCAGGAATCTGAAATAGGTGAAAGTGAAACCAATGACGAGCTTATCGAAAATTATTTCTCCCCTAATCAGCCTTTAGGAGGGTTGGTAACTAAGGATAGTTCTAGTGCTGTTACCAAAGAACAAACATTGCTTGTTGTTGAAGATAATGTCGATATCTGTAACTATATAGCCGAACTTTTTTCTGATGAGTATATGATTTTGAAGGCTTCTAACGGTGAAGAAGGTTTGGCCATAGCGCTGGAAAAATCTCCAGATCTCATTATCAGTGATGTCATGATGCCTATAATGGATGGCATTGAGCTTACGCATCAGTTAAAATCAAATATTAATACTAGTCATATTCCAATTATACTTTTAACGGCTCGGGCTTCTTTTATGCATAAAATGGAAGGTTTTGAAACGGGTGCCGATGATTATGTCACCAAGCCTTTTAATGAGTCGCTTCTTCGTGCCAGAATTAAAAATATTCTTAAAAACCGAAGTTTATTACACGAAAAATTTCATTCAGAAGACACCACCGATATTGGTGATTTTGTTAAAAATAAGAGTGACCAAGAATTTCTTGAAAATTTAGGTTTATTTATTGAAAAAAATATAGATTCGGATAATCTTAGTGCTGTATTTGTTGCCCAAGAAATAGGAATGAGTCATTCCGTACT
>JBIKPM010000039.1:0-11495 GCA_044357435.1 Flavobacterium sp.
AGAACGACAATAAATGCAATGAATTCTGAAATTAGCGATAATTTAGATCTTAGGGCCGTTGCTTCTATTTTTGGGGATTCAAAAAATCTTCAAGATTTTGAAAGACGATTAAACGATCCAAGGCTTCAAATATCAAATTTAGATTTAAACAATGATGACCAAGTAGATTATCTAAGAGTCATAGAATCCGTAAAAAAAAGAACACATGTAATCATTTTACAATCTGTTATTGACCTTGATTTATACCAAGATGTGGCAACAATTGAGGTGGAAAAAGACAAGTATAACAATGTTCATGTACAAGTGGTTGGTGACGTATACATGTATGGAAACAACTATATTTACGAACCCGTGTATTATAACACCCCACTCATTTATGCTTCCTTTTGGCTTTCAACTTATCGTCCCTATTATTCTTCGTGGTCTTGGAATTATTATCCTTCCTATTATTACGCTTGGAACCCATTTCCTGTTTTTAGATACCGAAACAACATCCACAACTGCCTGAATTCTTATAACCAATACAATTATGTAAGTTATAGAAGAAGCCGCCAAGCAGTTAGTCTTTATAATTCAAGACGTTCTAATGGCTACGAAAGACAGCATCCTGAAAATTCTTTTTCCAGAAGGAATTGTAATGTGACCAATCGTTATGAATTAGACCAAAGAAAAAACACGAAAAATGTTAGCTCAAGAACCGAGGTTGGATATACTCAAAACAGAGTTAATTCTTCTAGAGATTTTTCTCAAAATAGAACTGAATCTCCAAAAACAAATGCACCACAAAGATCAGAGACACAAAAAAATTATTCTCAAAACAGAACCGAGTCTCCAAGAGCAAATACACCTCAAAGAACAGATACACAAAGAGAATATTCTCAAAACAGAACGGAATCACCAAGAGCAAATACACCTCAAAGAACAGAATCGCAAAGGGATTATTCTCAAAACAGAACGGAATCTCCAAGAGTGAATGCGCCTCAAAGAACGGAATCACAAAGGGATTATTCTCAAAACAGAACGGAATCTCCAAGAGCAAACTCATCACAAAGAACAGAATCCAGTAAAGATAATACTTCGTCAAGAAACAGCGATAGAAGATCATAATAAAACTTAAAGCAAAACGAAAAAAACACGGTTCAAACGACCGTGTTTTTTTTTAAATTTATTTTGTTTTACATTCAATAATATGCATAAAAAGAGTAGATTTGTCAAGTTTTTTTATAACAAGTATACATGAGCATTTCGCATAAAGACTTACACAGTAAGTTAACATTAGGAGGTCTATTAGTTTCGTTGGGAATAATTTATGGTGACATTGGGACTTCGCCATTATATGTAATGAAAGCCATAATTGGCAATTATGTTATTAATGCAGACATTGTTTTAGGAGGAATTTCATGTGTTTTTTGGACACTCACCTTACAAACGACAATAAAATATGTGCTCATTACCTTGAGTGCGGATAACCATGGTGAAGGCGGTATATTTGCCTTATATGCATTAGTAAAAAAAACTAAAATTCAATGGCTTATCGTACCCGCAATAATCGGAGGAAGTGCCCTGCTTGCTGATGGTATTATTACCCCCCCTATCTCCGTATCGTCTGCCGTTGAAGGAATTCAAACTTTTTATCCAGAAATCAATACAGTTCCCATAGTAATTGGAATTTTATTCATACTGTTTACCATTCAGCAATTTGGCTCTAAATTGGTCGGTCGCTTTTTCGCTCCAATGATGCTTATTTGGTTTGGAATGCTTGGAGTTTTGGGACTAATGCAAATTGCCCAGCACCCCGAAGTTTTAAAAGCATTTAATCCGTATTATGCTTATCATTTATTGTCTATTCATCCCGAAGGTTTTTATGTTTTAGGCTTTGTTTTTCTATGTACGACTGGTGCTGAAGCTTTGTATTCGGACATGGGTCACTGTGGAAGAAAAAATATTAGAATTAGCTGGATATTCGTAAAAACTACATTAGTCTTAAACTACTTTGGACAAGCAGCCTATCTTATTCATCACGAAGGACAAACACTGAAAAATTTGGGTGGGGAAAATGCCAACCCATTTTATTTAATTATGGCCGATTGGTTTCAACCCATAGGAATTGTGATTGCAACCCTTGCGGCCGTTATTGCCTCACAAGCATTAATAAGTGGTTCATTTACATTAATAAATGAAGCGATGAGATTGAATTTTTGGCCAAAAGTGAAAATAAAATATCCTTCAGAATTAAAAGGACAATTGTATATTCCTTCTATAAACTGGTTATTATTTTTTGGATGTGTTGGGGTTGTTTTACACTTTGAAAAATCAAGCAACATGGAACATGCTTATGGCTTAGCAATTATATTGTGCATGATTATGACAACAGTACTACTCAATTTCTATATGATATTAAAAAGGGTAAAATTATATTTCATGGTTCCTATAATAACCATTTATTTAACTATTGAATCTGGTTTCTTTATAGCCAATATTACGAAATTTGCAGAAGGCGGTTACGTTACATTAATTATTGCTTTTATTCTTATTTCTATTATGACTATTTGGTATTCAGCTAAAAAAATAAATAAGAGCTATACTAAATTTGTGAAAATAGAAGATTATAAAAAGGTATTGGTAGAATTAAGTACTGATTTATCTATACCAAAATACGCAACTCATTTAGTTTACATGACAAATGCTGGGAGAATTGATGAAATTGAAGAAAAAGTAATGTACTCCATTTTACAAAAAAGACCAAAAAGAGCTGACATCTATTGGTTTGTGCATGTGAATATTTTAAATGAGCCTTATAAAACTGAATATAAAGTAACCGAAATTACCAAAGACGATTTGTACCGTGTCGATTTTAATTTGGGTTTTAGGGAACCTACAAAAATAAATTTGATGTTCAAGGAAGTCATAAAAGATATGGTGCAAAAAGGAGAGGTAGATATCACGAGTAGGTATGAATCCTTGAATAAAAACAACATTATTGGTGATTTCAAATTTGTATTATCTGAAAAATACCTATCTCATGACAGCGATTTATTATGGCATGAAAAAGTAATTATGAATTCATACTTTTTCATTAAAAAATTAAGTTTGTCTGAGGAAAGTGCTTTTGGTTTAGATAGCAGTTCTGTAAAAGTAGAAAAGTTTCCAATGGTGCTTCATGCTCCAGAAAACATAAGTTTAACCCGAATTAAGTAAATCACTATTTTATAAATATAAAAATACACTGTTTTGGATTGCAGTGTATTTTTTTTGCCAAATACTAAAGAACAACATTCAATATTAAAAATTTAGTTTAAATCTTTAGTAGTACCTTTGCACCTCAATTATCAAAAATGAGATTACACCGAAATTTAGTATACACAACCATTGACGCCTTGAACGCCATCTTCAACGAAGGTGAATATGCGGATAAAGTGGTAGCAAGATCCCTCAAAAAAGACAAACGTTGGGGAAGTTCCGATAGAAAATTTGTTGCCGAAACCATCTACGAAATTGTACGCTGGAAAAGATTATATGCAGAAATTGCTGAAGTAAAAGAACCCTTTGATAGAGATAATCTTTGGAGAATGTTCTCTGTTTGGGCTGTCTTAAGAGGCTATCCTATACCAGATTGGCGTCAACTGGAAGGAACTCCAGAAAGAAAAATAAAGGGGCGTTTTGACGAACTTTCAAAAATCAGAGCTTTAAAAGAGTCCATCCCAGATTGGATGGACGAATTGGGAGTGAAAGAATTAGGGGAGAAAATTTGGGCTAAAGAAATTACCGCCCAGAACCAACCCGCAAAAGTAATTCTTAGGGTAAACACATTAAAAACCAATAAAGAGAGTCTTAGAGCCACCCTGATGGACTTGAACATTGAAACGGAATTCTTAAAAGACCAACCTGATGCTTTGGTTCTTAAAGAAAGAGCCAACGTATTCTTGACTGATGCTTTTAAACAAGGTTTTTTTGAAGTTCAGGATGCCAATTCTCAACTTGTTGCTGCTTTCCTTGACGTAAAACCCGGAATGAGAGTGGTTGACACGTGTGCTGGTGCAGGGGGCAAAACATTGCATATTGCCGCATTGATGGAAAACAAAGGACAATTAATTGCGATGGATTTGTACGAAAGTAAATTAAAGCAATTAAAGTTGAGGGCCAAAAGAGACGGCGCTTTTAATATTGAATACCGCATAATCGATTCTACCAAAATCATCAAGAAACTGCATGAAAAAGCAGACAGGGTTCTGATTGATGCTCCTTGCAGCGGTTTGGGAGTTCTGAAGAGAAACCCCGATGCCAAATGGAAATTACAACCCGAATTTATTGACAATATTCGAAAAGTTCAGGCCGAAGTATTGGAGAATTACTCCAAAATTGTAAAACCAGGCGGAAAATTAGTCTATGCCACCTGTTCCATTTTACCTTCGGAAAATCAAGAGCAAGTTAAAAAATTCTTGGCAACAGAAATTGGAAAACAATTTGACTTCATAAAAGACCAAAAAATATTGGCTCACGAGTCTGGTTTTGACGGTTTTTATATGGCTTTGTTAGAACGAAAAGAAAGTTCTGAACAGAAAGAAAAAAGAGTACAGAAAGAAATCGAATAATATAGACTTTAGAATTGACAAAAAATCCTCGAAATAGACTGCCCCCAAAAAGTTAGACACTATTTGGGGGTATTTTTATGGAAAGAAAAGTCAAATATGATTATGCGTTTAAGCTTGAATGCGTAAAATTAGTATTAGAAAAGCATTATTCTTGTAGCTATGTTTCTACTGAAAAAGGTATAGAAAGATCAAACCTTCGCAAATGGATTGGATTTTATAATGAATATGGAGCCATTGGTTTGTTGCCTAGAAGGAATCAAAGTTATTCGTTAGATTTTAAGTTGGAGGTACTCAAAGCAATTGGCAAATAGAAAAAGTTTAAATCACTTCATTAATCGAAGTCAA
Source organism: Flavobacterium sp. (assembly GCA_044357435.1). Classification (GTDB taxonomy): domain Bacteria; phylum Bacteroidota; class Bacteroidia; order Flavobacteriales; family Flavobacteriaceae; genus Flavobacterium. The sequence continues at coordinate 4,938 of JBIKPM010000039.1, forward strand.
AAACTCTTCGTTATTTTAAGTTTTCTTGAAACGATTATTGATAAAATCCATTTATTACAATGCATTCATACCCGAAAGATATATATTCATAATCCAAATTCTTTGTAATGCTTTTGGTACTAATGACAAGTCATCACGTCGCGTTCTTGAGGATGTCAATTGATGGTTAATGAACCTCAATTTTTAACATTTCTGGCCGCTCAAAAAAAAGAGTTTTAATTTCTGTGACATATTGGCATCAAAACCACCACTCAATAAATTGTACGGCAAATATTTTGAAGTATCGATTCCTTTGGATTTTATGCTTTTACGGAAAGAACCCAGAATTTTTTCAAATCTATTTTACATACTCCTTTTCTTATTACAAAAGCCATAATTGATTTTTTTTTCAAAATTAAACTTTATTCCTATTGACATTCAATTTGTAAAAAAGTTTCAACCTCAAAAACTCATAATTCAAAACTCACAACTTCCTTAACTTCTCCAGCTTGTAAATCTTCCAAATGGACGTTTCGTATTCGAACCCGTACCAATCGCAAGGTAGGAAAACCAATGGCTGCCGTCATTTTCCGAACTTGACGAAACTTTCCTTCGTTAACCGTGATGGAAGCCCAAGAAGTTGGTCCGTGGCGTTCGTCCCGAATCTTTTTTCCTCTTGCTCCAAAAGCGGGAATTTCATTGATGATAAAAGACTCGCAGGGTTTGGTAATGTATTTAGTGCCGTTGAAACCTATTTCGACTCCATTTTTCATTTTATCGATAGCTTCTTGAGTAATAATTCCATCAACCTGAACGTAATATTCTTTATCCACTTTTTTACTTCGGACGATTTCGCTCATTTTGCCATCGGTGGTCAATAAAAGCAGGCCTTCGGAATCCTCGTCAAGACGACCTATAGCCATAGTTCCTGTGGGGAAATCATGTAGTTCGCCCAAGAGTTTCTTCTTCCGTTTCAATTCATAAACAAATTGGCTTAAATAACCGTAAGGTTTGTGGAGGATAAAATGGTGGTGCGACATTTTTTAAAATTTAAAAGACAAAGATAGATTTGTTTTATATGATTTTAGAAGTATTCCATTATTTGATGTTTTTTTTAATGATGTGACAAACTCCGTAATTCACCATAATTCATACAAAATCGGTATCTTGTAATAAAATTAATCCTTAAATCATGATAAAAAAATCGATTTTGATTGAAAATAAAACTTCAATTACAGCTAAAAATTTACAGTTAAATATCAAATCTGAAATCAGAGAAAGTAGCATCCCAATAGAAGATATTGGATTTCTTGTCCTAGATCATCAGGAAATTTATATCAGTTTGCCTGCCATGAATTTATTGATAGAAAATAATACTTCTGTAATACTCTGTTCCAAGAATCACATGCCAAACGGTATGTTCTTGAACCTCAACAGCCATCATATTCAACAAGAAGTTTTCAAAAATCAAATTGAAGCCTCCGTCCCTTTGAAAAAACAATTGTGGCAACAAACCATAGTTGAGAAAATCACAAATCAAGGTATACTCCTGCAAAACATTACGTCAAAACCCAATTCATTTGAATTTTTGGCAAGCAAGGTGTTGAGTGGAGACACCAATAATATGGAAGGTGTTGCCGCACAACAGTATTGGAAATCATTTTTTGACCTGAGCGACAGCGAACTGGCGAAGCAAAGAGATTTCAAACGAGAACGCTTTGGCGATTATCCAAATAATTTCCTGAATTATGGTTATGCTATTCTTCGGGCAGCAACCGCAAGGGCATTATCTGGTAGCGGATTATTAAACACACTTGGCATTCATCACAAAAGTAAATACAATGCTTTTGCACTTGCCGATGATATTATGGAACCCTTTCGACCATTGGTCGATGAAAAGGTTTATGAAATTATGCAAAACTATGACGAACAGGAATTAAACACCAAAATCAAGGCTGAACTATTACAAATATTGACTCAAACCGTATATTTCAAAGACGAAAAAAGTCCGTTGATGGTGGCGCTACAAAAAACTGCCAGTTCCTTGCAGCAATGTTTTACAGGCCAAAGAAAGAAAATTAAATATCCCAAATTATGGAACTTAACGCCTACCGAATAATGTGGTTGTTTGTGTTTTTTGATTTGCCCACAGAAACCAAAAAAGACCGACGAAATGCCTCGCAATTTCGCGGCAATTTATTAAAAGATGGTTTTAGTATGATGCAATTTTCGGTTTATATTCGCCATTGTGCCAGTGGCGAAAGTGCCGACGTTCACGAAAAACGAATAAACAAACTTGTTCCACCCTTAGGAAAAGTCAGTGTTTTAAGAATTACCGACAAGCAATTTGGGATGATTATTAATTATTTAGGCAAAGCCAAACAAGATGCAGTTGATGCTCCAACACAGTTGGAATTATTTTAATCCTATTTCTTATAAAATTTATCTTTATACCAAGTATTTGGATTGTTTTCAATATAATTTACAATGTTTAAATATGATTTTTCATCTCTAATAATATGATCGTAAAAAGAACGATGCCAAGCAAAATCATCATAACCTGCCTCATGAATAAATTTAGAACTAGTCGTTTTGTACGCACCCATAATTTGAGAAAGCGATTTTATTTTTACAATGCCAGTTAGCTTAGAAAGATTATGGGCTACATTTAACAAATTAGAATCTATTTCAAGTATTGCATGGATATGATTTGGCATAACAATATAAGAATGAATGTGGATATAAGCATATTGATTTTCTAACCATTCCAATTGATTATTGGCTATGATTCCAAATTCATTTAAAATCATTTCTGCCTCAATTTCATCATTATTATCGGGATTAATTTTATCGGGATTATGTTCGGACAGGTCGCTACCTGTCCCTACCGAAACCACATCACCAAAACAACATTCCATATTTTTGACACACGATGTAATAAAATATAAATTATCTTTTGAATAATCATATCCTTTCAATCTATTTGCTTTTCTGCTTTTCATATTGATTTCCCTATTGCGATTTTTTCTATTGTGCACATGTACGGACAGGTCGCGACCTGTCCCTACGTATCGCAAATAACAAATTATATTTTAAATCAATATTCCCAAAAATTTAGAATTGAAAAAATGCTCCAATCATGCCTTATCACTGCAAAAAAGGAGCAATTTATTTTACGATATTCTTCTTTATTCTCTTGATTATTTCTATGTACGGACAGGTCGCGACCTGTCCCTACGAATTGCAAATAACAAATTATATTTTTAAAATCAATCATCCTAAAATCTAGAAATGAAAAAATGCTCCAATCGTGGAATATTAAACCAAAAAAGGAGCATTTTATTTTACGATATTTCTCTTTATTCAATTGATTATTAGAAGGTAACAAGCCAACTAATATCGTGTTTTCTAATCTTTAATCAAACCACAACCGAAGTATATCATAAAATACATTTCGTGACAATATCGTGTTTTCTAATCTTTAATCAAACCACAACATGTGTCGTCAACTCCTATCAACAAGAAAGAATATCGTGTTTTCTAATCTTTAATCAAACCACAACTAAAATAGACTTCATACGCATTGGCCACCTAATATCGTGTTTTCTAATCTTTAATCAAACCACAACAGGACTTAACTTAGATATAACTGTATATGAAATATCGTGTTTTCTAATCTTTAATCAAACCACAACAGCTGGAGCATTTTGTGAGTATGGAGTTAGAATATCGTGTTTTCTAATCTTTAATCAAACCACAACTGAAAGCTACTGCATCCCTGCTGGGCGGATGCCATACCTTTCAGTTGTGGTTTGAGATGTTTAAGAGTTAGAACGAAATGTCAAAGAACATCCAAATTTACAATTTTTCAATTTTACCAGTAGATGAAATTTTAACTTTTATTGGATTCATTTCTTGATACTTTTTAATACTCGCTATTCTAACTTCCTCCATTTTATTTGTGACAGTTGATGCAAGATGGTGTCTAAACGAATAATCGCCATCTGAAATTTTCTGAACTCGATACAAATAATTACTTAAAAAAGTAAAATCTTGTTTATTATCATTGAACTCATCATTAGAAAGTCCTAACAAAAACATATCGTTTTCCTGAAAAGTCAAAACAAGTTCTTTTGGAGCTGGTTTTCCTATTTCTATTTCAGGTAGTTTATAGATTTCATCCTTTTGCTTTACTCTTTCTACAACTTTCCAAAAATTAGTAATATCATCTTTCAACTCCTCTTTTTCATCTTTATAGATTACTATATGATGATTGTTTCTGGGGTTTACATATTGTTTTATTGTTGATTTTAATTGCTGTGCATTACCCATTTCTTCTGCAACCCTTACTTTTTTAATAGGAACTGGCTCTCCATTTTTATTAGGCAAAGTATAAAGTGATTTAATTTTAGTACGCAAAGCTTCAATTTTTTCTTTAATCTCCTTTTCCTCTATCTCTGTGTTTTTTGGAGATTTCAATTGTTTTGAAAGCCGTTCTATTTCTTTATCCAAAAGTATTTCGGCTTTTCTTGCTTTAATTATTATCTCTTTAATTTTTACATCAACAATCTTTTCTAATTGTTTATCAGTTTTTAAACTCTCGACAGATCTTCTAATATGATATGCCGATTCCCCACTTGGTGGTGTTCTAAAACCATATAGATTTTCTTTGTGCAATTGCCCTCTAACAGCCATACCTACACTTTTAAAAGTTTGTCCGTTTTTGGTAATCTTCTTGGTTATTTTGGTTAGAATGCTTTTGTTTTGTTTATGCGAAATGAGAATACCGTTAATAACTTTTTTAGCATCGGTGTGAAAATCATTCCAAGGTTCTGGAAAGTCTAAATGTTCTTTTTCGTGTTCATTCCCTCTTTTCTTGTTTTCATTTGAAGCATTTTGTTTGCTTAATCGTTGGAAAAAGGACTCTTTAGTTAAGGCAATAACTAATGCATCAATGGCGTGGTGACGATGATCTTCTCGGTTTTTTATAGGGTCAAATTTTATTTCACCAGTATATTTATCAACCCAGGTTATCCCTTCAACTATTGTTTGTCCTTCTTCGAGAACTGGTTTGGTGGTTTTAACTGGCGAAAATTCATTTACTTCAGAAACGATGTCAAACAACACATAATATTTCCCTTTACCTTCTTCCATTTCAAAATGATGTTGATTATCCATATCCGAAACAAATATATTTTCATCATTTGTAGTGCCTTGAATCAAAATTTGATTCTCTTTTACAAGTGGTCTCTCGTTTAATGCTTTTTCAAACGAAACCTTTTCAAAATCTACATCTATGATAAGCCAATACTTTCCGTCTTCGATTTCTGCTTCGCATTTATATATATACGAGGAGAAAAGACCTTCTTTTACTTCACCGAATAGAAGTATTTGTTTGCCATTTTTCTTGGGTTGCTCTTCTTTAACTTGTTTTTTAAAATCCTTATTAGTTATTGAAAATGTAGCCCAATAGGCTCCGTTTTCCTTACCAGTAGCATTCATGGCATTCAATCCATCATTTTTGAATTTTTCCTTTTCAATCTTACCTCTTAAAACAATTTCATTTTCTAAAGTACTTGGTTTGTCTTTAAATACTTGTACAATGTTTTTTGGATTAGACAAAACTAATTTTGCCCAATAATCGCCATTTGCTAAATCTGGTGCATCTACCTGAAATTTAACATACTGCTCTTTCGATTTAAAAACTCCCTTTTCAATACTTCCAGACAAAAGTGTTTCGTTTTCATTTGTTATTGGTCTGTCATAATAAATTCGTTGTGATAAAACAGGTTTTTTATCAATGTCTAATACAACATAGTGCGGTATGTGTTTATTTTCTTCAATATGCAAATTTGGAATATCCACTGTCATAATGGGCTGCAAAATATTATTCAAACCCCAAAGCCTCCTCAATTCTGCGGTTAAACTTCCTGGCATCACACGAACATCTGAACAAACTTGCGACAAAATTTCGCTTGTTTTCTTACTAATATAACGGGTGTCATTTAATTGTCTTTGAATAAAGTCATTACTATCAAATTTTGTTTTTGACACAAATCGTTTTGCTTTAGGATAAGGCAAAACTTTAAAAGCACGTCTTTCAATTTCTTCCCATGATTTAGCACCACCCCAAAGATTTGGGTCTTTATTAATTTCGTAAAAATCGTGTGGTGTTCTATTGCCTTTTAAACCATTAAATTTTGAATCACATAATGTTTTATTTGCAAAACTATCATCTAAAGAAATTGATTTTGGTATGATATGCTCTATTTGAAATTTATTTTCTCTACCAAGCAAATCCGAAATATTTATTGTTTTATTGGTATAAGGGCAAATAGAAATTGGCATTTCTTGATACAACAATACTCTTTGAATGTTTTCTCTACTTTGTCGCAAACCAAATTCAATTAATAATTCTTTTGCCTTTTCGTTTTTCTTGTCATTTTCTCTAATTTTATACCCTAATTCTTCCCGTTTAGTTTTACTATTCTTTACATCCCGCCCAAGTTCAACTCGAATTTGATCAAACTTTCCTTGTTGAGCAATCAATTCATTTACAAGACGTTTAGTTTCATTTAC
>JBIKPM010000236.1:0-3945 GCA_044357435.1 Flavobacterium sp.
TAGAGTGGTGGAATGGGAGGTTATAGACTCTGCTGGTTTTTCCATCAATCCGCCTAAAATTTTGCTAAAAAACGACCAGCCATATACTCCTTATACGGGGCCTTTGGTTCCATACCAAAATGTCAGAGCTACAAATTATGTTACCATTAACCGGTTTTCAGGTTACGCACAATGGAGCCGAAAAGGAAATTTGGGCACTAACGAGGTTTGGTTTAATGCGGGAATTAGAATGCACCAATGGCAAGTTGAAGCCTACAATACAACTGGCGAAAGTCAAATTACATTTAGTCCAAGAGCACAATTTACCTTAAAACCCAATTGGAAAAAAGACATGTTCTTTAGGCTTTCAGGCGGATTATATCATCAGCCGCCGTTTTATCGGGAACTGAGAGATGCAGATGGGGTGGTGCATCCTGATGTGAAAGCGCAACAATCCATTCATGTTGTTTTGAGCAATGATTATAATTTCAAAATGTGGGATCGTCCCTTCAAAATGGTTTCTGAACTGTATTATAAATCGCTTACCGATGTTAATCCTTATACTTTGGACAATGTTCGAATACGCTATGCAGCTGCTAATAATGCCAAGGGATATGCGCAAGGATTTGATTTTAGATTAAACGGTGAATTTGTTCCCGGAACCGAATCTTGGTTTAGTTTTGGCTATTTAAAAACGGAAGAGAATATTGATAACAAAGGCTTTATTGCAAGGCCAACAGACCAAAGACTGAAATTTGGGCTTTTGTTCCAGGATTATATGCCCAATATCCCAACAGTGAAATTGTACTTGAATTTGGTGTATAATACGGGTTTGCCTGGCGGTTCACCTTCCTATGCCAATCCTTATTCGTACCAAAATAGATTGAATGATTACCGTCGTGTGGATGTGGGTTTTTCTAAAGTTATAATCGACAGCAAAAATACTTCCACAAAAAGCTGGTTGAAAAATGTCAAGGAACTCGCCTTGGGATTAGAAATTTTCAATCTTTTTGACAATCAAAACGCGATTACCAATACTTGGGTTCGGGATGTGTATTTAAAAAATCAATACGCTATTCCAAATTACATGACCACAAGAGTTTTTAGTTTGAAGGTGAATATGAGGTTGTAATGTTAGATCAAAATATCACTTTCCAAATCTGATTTTTCTATCGTAAAATCAAATCCTAGTTTTGGATGAATGTAGGTTTTAATTTTGCATATTTTCAAGTAGGAATTCTGGCGAAAAATCAGCTCCATTTCCCCATTCTAATGTCCAAGAGTTGAGTTTGAATTTTTTGAATTCATCGAGTTCTATAAGGGGTTTAAATATTTTTTTATTTAGATGTGGTTTAAAATCTACCACTCCCTTTTTATTATTATTAAATTCAATCTCTATTTGATACTCTTTCAAATATTTTGCTTTTGTTATCCAAATTAGACTCATGATTTTACTATTTTAAAGGTTCAATTTTGTTGGGTAATTCTCCATTTTGCGCTAAATCCCAGTTTTCCAATAATTCGGATTTATGTAAATCCATCCACTCAAATACTAACTTTAATGCTCTTTTTGGCATAAAACCTTCCACTATTTCGTCATTTATATTAATCACTGCTTTAAAATCTCCATAAACAACATGAAAATGCGGCGGATTATGATCGTTAAAAAACATTTGAATAATAATTCCGTAAAACCTACATATTTCTGGCATCGATTTTATATTTTATTTCCTAAACAAAATTAGTAAATTTTGAGTTATGTAGAATAAAAAATATGATTACAATTTTTTAGTGCATTTTTGATTTGTTGAAGAACAATCAAATCAAAATATCACTCTCCAAATCTGATTTTTCTATCGTAAAATCGAATCCTAATTTTGACACTAATTCGATGACAAGGTTTTTATACCAGTTTTCAGACTTGGGATGAATGTATATTTTTTCGATTAACTGGTTGATGTCCACATTTATTTTTAGTCCATCATTTAATTTGATGTTGTTTTGACTAACGTCCGAAATTATGCGAACTTCTCTTTCGTACTGAAAACTTTTTCGTTTGAACAAGAAAGGAAAAAAAACGTCATCAAACGGAATATATTCTTTTTTGTAGTCAATGTAATTTACTTCGCCAATGTATTGCTCATGATTCTTTTCGGCAATGACGGCGTTTTGTAATCTTCCAATTGTAGATTGAATGGCCAATCCTTCACTATTTTGTGTAAAAATTTGCCACATGGCAAAGGATTCATATTCGTTGATGTGCCAACTACTAATAGCTACTTTTTCGCGATGTGTTTTGTAATAATTTAGGAATTCAGGGTTGTTGATAGATAATTTTTTGATTTCCTCAAACGTTGGCTCACTAAAAGTACCCTCGTATTGGTCTTCAAATTTATCTGAACGAGACATAAACAGCTTTTGTGACATCAACAAATCAAGGAACTTTGAAAGGTCCAAGTATTTCCAAACCACAGTGTCGGGATCTTCAGGAAGAGTTATGTTGGGGTTGTTGAGGTACATTTTTTAATTAAAAATCGAGAATTAAAAATTAAAAATCCGTTTTATCTTCGTTCAAAGAAAGAGTCAAAATGATAATGAGATTGCTTCGTCCCTCGCAATGACAGATTATTCAAAACTCTGCATTGTCACTAATTTGTTATACGTTCCATTCAATGCAATGAGCTCATCATGGGTTCCTTGTTCCTTAATTTCTCCTTTTTGCATCACCACAATCTTGTCTGCTTTTTGAATGGTCGAGAGACGATGTGCAATTACAATTGAAGTCCTGTTTTGCATCATATTTTCTAAAGCCACTTGCACAAATTTCTCGCTTTCGGTATCTAATGCAGACGTAGCTTCGTCCAAAATCATTATAGGTGGGTTCTTTAAAACCGCACGGGCAATAGATAATCGTTGTTTTTGCCCACCAGAAAGTTTGTTTCCGCTGTCGCCAATGTTGGTGTAAATTCCAAGAGGTAAATCTTTGACAAATTCATAAGCATTGGCAATTTTCAAGGCCTCGATAATTTCATCATCGGTTGCGTCCAGTTTACCGAGCGAAATATTGGCTTTTATAGTGTCGTTAAACAAAATGCTGTCTTGTGTCACCAATCCCATCAAACCACGAAGCGATTGCAAGTTGATGTCTTTAATATTGACAGCGTCAATGGAAATTGTCCCTTCATTCACGTCATAAAAACGAGTCAACAAATTGGCAATTGTGCTTTTTCCGCTTCCGGATTGACCAACTAGTGCCACGGTTTGTCCTTTTTTAACTTCAAGTGAAAAATTTTTTAAAACGGAGTCGTCTTCGTATTTAAAATTGATGTTTTTTATTGTGATTTTTGATTCAAATGTTTCTTTTTTCAATGCGTCTTTCTTGCTTTTGATGCTGTTTTCTTGCTCTAGAATTTCCAAAACGCGTTCCGCTGCGGCATTTCCCCTTTTGATGGCATACGATGCTTTCGAAATGGATTTTGCCGGGGTAAGGATGTTATAAGCCAATCCCATATATGCAATAAAAGAAGCGCCGTTCAGGGTTTTTTCTATCAAAACCATGTGTCCGCCATACCAAAGCAAAATGGCGATAACCATAATCCCCATGAATTCGCTAGCCGGTGAAGCCAAGTTTTGTCTGTTACCAATGCTATTGGATAAAACGAAAAACCGTTGAGTTGATTCTTGGAAAATCCGGTTGAAATATTTTTCGGAATTATAGCCTTTCACCACTTTTAGTCCGCCAAGAGTTTCTTCGATAGTGGATAAAAAGACGCCTTGTTCCTGCTGCGCTCGCGTTGATTTCTTTTTTAACTGTTTCCCAATAATCGAAATTACATAACCCGAAAGCGGAATAAAAACGAACACGAAAAGGGTCAATTTCACGCTAATGGTAAGCATGGCAATTATGGTAAATATAATGGTCAAAGGCTCTTTTACAATCAGTTCCAATATCGAAAGAAAAGAAGT
>JBIKPM010000237.1:0-3943 GCA_044357435.1 Flavobacterium sp.
GTTATTCCTTTCAATCAATGACGACACCTTCATCAGTAATTGATTTCAATATGAAAACTAAAACCAAGGAAATCAAAAAAGAACAACAGGTTCTGGGCGGAAAATTCGACAAAAATAATTACACCGAAGAACGAATTTGGGCAACCGCAAAAGACGGAACCAAGATTCCAATTTCGATGGTTTACAGAAAAGGATTGAAGAAAGACGGCAAAAATCCATTGTTGCTATATGCCTATGGATCTTATGGCCACTCAATGGATGCTACGTTTTCATCAACCCGCTTAACGCTGCTTGACAGAGGATTTATTTTTGCAATTGCGCACATTCGTGGAGGCGAAGATTTGGGTCGTCAATGGTATGAAGACGGCAAATTGTTGAAAAAGAAAAATACGTTTACCGATTTTATAGATTGTTCCAAATTTGTAATTGAACAAAAATACACTTCGCCTGAGCATTTATATGCCGAAGGCGGTTCAGCAGGTGGATTATTGATGGGAGCAGTCGTGAATTTGGCACCCGAATTATACCACGGGGTCATCGCTCAAGTTCCTTTTGTGGATGTAATAACGACCATGCTAGATGAAACGATACCATTAACTACAGGAGAATATGACGAATGGGGAAATCCAAATCTTAAAAAATATTATAATTATATGGTGTCATATTCGCCTTATGACAATGTAAAAAAGCAAAATTATCCTAACATGTATGTGTCGACAGGTTTGCATGATTCACAGGTACAATATTGGGAACCTGCTAAATGGGTCGCCAAAATACGAAGCATGAAAACAGATAACTCCGTTTTGTTTTTGGATACTAATATGGAAGCAGGCCATGGAGGTGCTTCGGGAAGGTTTGAAGCGATTAAAGAATTAGCAAAAGAATACAGTTTTTTACTAGATTTAGAAAAAATTGAAAAGTAATTAGAAATTTTTTGTTAAATTTGCAGGGATTTTAGGTTAAATTAAAAAGTGTCCTTGATTAACTATTTTTTTATGAAAGAAGAAATTAACGCTTATAATAATATTTTAGAATTAATAGGTAATACTCCACTTATTAGACTAAATAAAGTTACCGAAGAATTAGAAGGGAATTTTTACGCTAAGGTAGAAGCTTTTAATCCTGGGCATTCGACCAAAGATAGAATTGCTTTATTTATAATCGAAGAAGCCGAGAAGAGAGGAATCCTTTCTCCCGGTGACACCATAATAGAAACTACTTCCGGAAATACTGGTTTTAGTCTAGCAATGGTAAGCATTATCAAAGGTTATAACTGTATTTTAGCGGTAAGTTCAAAATCTTCCAAAGACAAAATAGACATGCTTCGCAGTTTAGGAGCAAAAGTGTATGTTTGCCCAGCACACGTTTCTGCTGACGATGAGCGTTCTTATTATAATGTTGCTAAGCGTTTGCATGAGGAAACGAAAGGTTCTGTTTATATCAATCAATACTTCAATCAATTAAATATTGATGCACATTATAAATCAACTGGTCCGGAAATTTGGGAACAAACAAACGGTAAAATAACGCATCTTATCGCTTGTAGCGGAACAGGAGGAACCATTTCTGGAACTGCAAAATACTTGAAAGAACAAAACCCCAACATTAGAATCTTGGGTGTAGATGCTTTTGGTTCCGTGTTGAAAAAATACCACGAAACTAAAGAGTTTGATAACAACGAAATCTACCCATACAGAATTGAAGGATTAGGGAAAAACTTGATTCCATCAGCTACAGATTTTGATATTATAGATAAGTTCATCAAAGTAACAGATGAAGAAAGTGCGCATGCAACAAGGGAATTAACAAAAAAAGAAGGTATGTTCGTAGGATATACTTCTGGAGCTGTACTTCAAGCAATTAAACAATATGCTGAAGAAGGAGAATTTGACAAAAACAGCAATGTGATTGCGATTTTTCCTGACCACGGTTCACGATATATGAGTAAAGTATTTAGTGATGATTGGATGAATGAACAAGGATTCTTTGATAGCATCAATGAAGAAGAAGCTCAGAAAATCGAATTTATAAAATAATTGATTAATTAACGATTAATAATTAAAAAGTCCCGAGTAAAATCGGGACTTTTTCTATTTAATAACGAAAGAATTATCAATTATCAACTAATTTTCTTCCATCGTATGATATACGTTCATTACGTCATCATCCTCTTCCAATTTTTCAATTAATTTCTCTACATCAGCTATTTCGGCTTCGGTCAATTTTTTTGTAATCTGTGGAATACGTTCAAAACCGGAAGAAAGGATTTCTATTTTTCTGTTTTCCAATTCTTTTTGGATGGTTCCAAAACTACCAAAAGGGGCATAGATTAATATCCCGTCTTCATCCTCAAAAACTTCTTCGGCACCAAAATCAATTAACTCCAATTCTAATTCTTCAGGGTCAATTCCATTGGCCGGAATTCTAAAATTACACGTATGGTCAAACATAAATTCTACTGAACCTTGCGTCCCCATAGTTCCGTTGCATTTGTTGAAATAGCTTCTGACGTTAGCCACAGTTCGGTTATTGTTATCGGTGGCAGTTTCAACAAGAATCGCTATTCCGTGAGGAGCATAACCTTCAAATAAAACTTCTTTATAGTTGGCAGTATCTTTATCAGTTGCTTTTTTTATGGCGCGTTCCACATTTTCTTTTGGCATATTCACTGCCTTCGAATTCTGTATAACCGCTCTTAATCTGGAGTTGGCTTCCGGATTTGGACCGCCTTCCTTTACTGCCATTACAATATCTTTACCAATTCTGGTGAAAGCCTTGGCCATTGCTGACCAACGTTTCATTTTTCTTCCTTTTCTAAATTCGAACGCTCTTCCCATTTCTAAATATATTTTGAACTGCAAAAATACAGTTATTAGTTATTTTTTCAAAAGTTTTTATTTCTTGTAAAACGGCAATTTTACCACTTTCGCAGGAACATCATTTTTTCGGATTCTGATGAAGATTTCGTTGCCAATCATACTGTTTTCGGTAGTTACATAACCCAGTCCAATTCCAACATTCATAGATGGTGACATAGTTCCCGAAGTCACGATTCCAATGTGATTTCCCGAAGCATCCACAATTTCGTAATCGTGCCTTGGCACAGCACGTTCCTTCATTTCGAAAGCTACCAATTTTTTAGAAACTCCAACTTCTTTTTGCTTTTTTAAATACTCGGAATTGGTAAATTCTTTCGTGAATTTCGTAATCCAACCCAAACCGGCTTCAATTGGCGAAGTCCTATCGTTGATGTCGTTTCCGTACAAACAGAATCCCATTTCCAGACGCAACGTGTCACGGGCGGCAAGACCAATGGGTTTGATTCCAAAGGGAGCGCCCGCTTCAAAAACTTTGTTCCAGATTTGTTCCACTTCCGAGTTTTTGCAATAAATCTCGAAACCTCCCGAACCAGTATAACCCGTTGCCGAAATAATCACATGCTCAATTCCTGCAAAATCACCCACTTCAAAATGGTAATAGGGAATCGCGGCCAAATTTATCGAAGTCAAAGATTGCATGGCTTCAACCGCTTTTGGGCCTTGAATAGCCAAAAGTGAATAATCATCCGAAAGGTTTTTCATTTCCACGCCCAAATCATTGTGAGATGCAATCCAATCCCAATCCTTATCAATATTCGAAGCATTTACAACCAATAAATACTGTTCGTCTTTCATTTTATAGATTAATAAATCGTCCACAATACCGCCCTCATTATTGGGTAAACAAGAATATTGCGCTCTCCCAATCGTTAATGTCGAAGCATCATTCGAAGTCACTTTTTGGATTAAAGCCAAAGCATTTGGGCCTGACAACAAAAATTCGCCCATGTGCGACACGTCAAAAACACCCACGGCATTACGAACCACTTCGTGTTCAGCATTCACGCCTTCATATAAAATAGGCATATTGTATCCGGCAAACGGCAGCATTTTTGCTCCCAAAC
>JBIKPM010000040.1:0-11434 GCA_044357435.1 Flavobacterium sp.
CCATTAGAAATAATGGATTTTTTTTAATTTAAGTATTTTCTTGTCCTGAAATAGCGATAGATAAAAACCATCGTTTGAAGAAAACAAAAAATTATGTTTGTTTTTTGCTCAATTGGTCTTATTTTTTAATCACTGTAAGTGTTTTAATGTTTTCACCTTGACTCACTTTTAAGATGTAAGTTCCGCTAGGATAGTTGGCCCCTATTTGAATTGTTCTTAATTTAACTTGACGATTTTCCATCAAACGTCCTACCACATCATAAACCTGTAACCCTGTATCTCCTTTGTGTGACGATTGAATATCAAGTGTGAATTCTGACAAAGATGGGTTTGGATAAGCCACTATGCTAAACTCATCAGTAACTACTGCTTCCGGTGCGATTCTAGATCCACAAGTTGTCGTTTTAATAATAGCAAGGGGTAATGCTTCACTTGAACCTGTACCATTTGAGACAACAACGCTGACCGAAAGTGTGGGAGTTATTACACCGGCTACGTTAATCACAATAGAATTAGTTCCATTGCCACTAATGACTCTGCCAATACCTCCAGCAACTGTCCAAGCATAAGTACAACCTGCTTCAGAAGGAACTTGTACTGTGATGTTAGCGCTAGTAGCACAAGTAGGATTGAATTTCGGCACAGCTAGTGAAGGAGTTTTAATTGACGATGGCTTTGTTGGCACTGCACTTGTTAAAGTCAAAGTTTTAATTAACGATCTTCCGGCACCATTTACAGCATAAACACTTATCGGAAGTAATAAAACTGCTTTTTTAACACCTGCAAAATCAACAGTTATTATATTTGAAGTGCTAGAAATTGTAGTTACGTTATTTACTGTTGTAGAAGTTGTTCCATGAGGAGTAACTCCATCTGGGAAATCCCATTCGTAGGAAGTGGCAGTTGCTCCTTGTACGGTAATAGGTGTGGCTACCAATGTCAATGGTGTGGATTTGCCAACGAATGGACTAACTCTCGTGATTTTATTAGCTGTACCAATTGGTAAAATTATGTCATTACCAGCTAAGGCTGTAAGCACTAAAGCGGCAGGTTTTGTTGGTAAAGCTCTAAATAGAGTCAATGTTTTGGCAGTAGATTCGCCACAACCTCCCAAAGAGTATACTTTTATTAGCAAATTAGCTGTTGCCGGCGCAACATCTGCAAAATCAATAGTGATTTCAGGTAATTTACTTGTAACACCGTTTTCTGTTGTTGTTGTGTTGTCTGAGGTAATGTTCACACCTTCAGGCAATTCCCACCTGTACTGATCCGCCGTAGGGGCAGTAGCAGCGGTCAAAGTGAACTCTTTGCTAGTTCCTATATAAGGCCCCACTTTAGTGATTTTAGACAGTTTGCCAAGCGAAGTTGGAATACCTGAAACATTAAAATCTAAGTCCGTATCAGTACTAGTCAGCATCAATACTGTAGGCGCTGTAGGCGTTTTAGAAGACAAAACAAATAATCTTCCTAAAGCAGAAACGCAAGTGTTTGAATTTACAGCTTTAGCAGATATTGTTCCCACACCTCCAGTTAATATGCTTGTGCTTGCACCAAGAAAATTAACTTTGATACTATTGTCCGTGGCACTTTCATCATCTATTATATTTACTCCTGTTGGAACAATCCAGTTAAAAGTAGTACCAAGTACTGCAGGCACAGTGTAGATTACCGTATTAGTTGTACCTATGTATTTACAGATTACGGCATCGGTTGTTGTTATAGTTCCTGGTATGGATGGTAAGGCGTTAACTACTGCAAACACACGAACTCGAGCACTCTCACCACTAGTTGTAGCTGCTGGTTCTGTCAAATAGTACGCTTTTGGTGTGGTACTTGTTGCTAAAACAGCATCTGTTGTGCCTGCTAATACTATAGCAGTACCCCCCGTTAAAGCATTATAAATTTTCACACCTTTACTACCATTGACAGTAGCGGCAGCAACAAGACCAGAAACTTTTGTTCCTGCACATAAACTGTATGTTGTATCAGCTGTTGGAAGTAAAGTGCTGGTGGGTTCAGTCACTGTGGTAGTGATAGTCAAATTTAACAACTCTGTCACACAATTTGTGGTAGTACCTGTTTTGATACCACTTGTGGTGTACGTTTGTCCATTACCTGCTGTCCAAGTATAGGTATTCAATGAAGAAACCGTAGTAGTTTGATTTGTAGCTGGAGTCAATGCCAAAGTCAATGTAGCTGTGTTGCATCCTACAATATAAGTGTAGATTCCCGAGGAAGTATACGATTGACCATTTAATGGCCAGGTGTATGAACTTCCGCAAGTTGATGTTGACATACTACCTGTAGTGGTGGCAGGCGTAATTATTACAGAAACTGCTGTTCTTTCACTTTCAATACCTGCTAGGGTCTGCGATACATAATAGGTTTTGGTTGTTAAAGCAGTTGAAGATAACAAGGCGTTTCCTCCTACTGAAACATCGTACCACTTCAATGCGGTGCCTGTAGCTACTAAACTCGCCACGGTAGCTGTTCTACAAAAAGTTTGGGAAGAGGCGGTGGGTCCTACCGCAGGCGCTTTCCAAAAATAAATATTATCAAAATAAATAGTATTAGTTTCTGCTTTATATACAAAGGCTGTTTTTTCAAATTTAAATTGTCTGATACTCGATTTATTTAAAGTCGGAAAATCAGTAGCCAAAACAATATCATAACTATTCCAACCTGATTTTGTTGGAGTGAGCGTTTTAAAGAGTAGATCAGTATTGCTATCTATTGGAAAAAGTTTGAATGAAGCTACATCTGGCGTCCAAACATCAATATGAAGCGTTGTCATAGCTGAAAAATCGACTCCAGGGGAATTTCCTGCGGCAGTTATATTGATGCCTTGGTAATCTAAATTGCTATATTTTATTACATTATTGACCGGGCTGCTGTCAGGTATTGTATAATTTACATACTTTGTTCCTTGTCCCCAATCTGGGAATAATTCAACGGTTGAAATATTAGTGTAAGTATCACTAAAAACAGCTTTAACATCCGTGGCAAGTTTTGTGGGTACAGGAGCGCTTGTTGTGGGTTGAGTATCATTAGACGCTGGCGTTATTGTCAAGTTCAAAGTAGCGGTATTGCATCCCGAAACTACTGTTTGTGTAGTGCTAGCAGTATACGTTTGTCCATTCGCAGGCCATGTATAGGATCCTCCCGCTTGTGATTGAATCACACTTCCATTTGTAGTACCATTTGTCAATGCCAAGGTTAATGTAGCTGTGTTGCATCCTACAATATAAGTATAGGTTCCCGAAGAAGTATACGATTGACCATTTAATGGCCAAGTGTATGAACTTCCGCAAGTTGATGTTGACATACTTCCTGTAGTGGTGGCAGGCGTAATTGTTACAGAAACTGCTGTTCTTGCACTTTCAATACCTGCTAGGGTCTGCGATACATAATAGGTTTTGGTTGTTAAAGCCGTTGAAGATGACAAGACAGTTCCTCCTATTGAAACATCGTACCACTTCAAGGCAGTTCCTGTAGCTACTAAGCTCGCCACTGTAGCCATTCCACAAAAAGTTTGGGAAGAGGCGGCTAGAGAGGTTTCACAGCTACTCCCTACTACATAAGGAAAATATTTAGTCACTGACATTCCTCCTGCATAAGCAAACTTCACGGCATAACTAATGGTCGAACCAATAGTTTGTCCTGAAATGGTTGATGTAAAAATATTTCCTAAAGTACTTTTTGCCATCGCGGTTTCTCCAAATGGGGTTTGTTTCCACAAATAAGCAACTACCCCCACCTTGTCTGCATCCAACAATTCAAAAGTGAATTTAACATCGGTTCCAATAGTTTCGAAAGCGTATTTATAACCAGTTGAAAACGTCCCTTGTGAAGATTCCGAAGTAGTTCCTGCACATGCTGTGGTTGTATTTGCTGTGGTCGTAGCAGTAAGTAGAATTGGATTATTGACAGCCGTGTTTTCGGCGGTGTCAGTTGCTGTAACTGTAAAAGTATAGTTGGTATTGGGGGATAAATTTGCTAAAATTAAAGATTTTTGAACACCCGAAGTGCCAAATGCAGTACCCGTTCCGGATCCATATGCAACGTTATAGGTTACATTTCCTGAATTATCCGTTGCGTTTAGCAATAGTTCAACAGAAGATCCTGTAATTGCACCAACCGTGGCTGTTAGATCTGTTGGTGCTTGCAAATCAACAGTAGTATTTTGATATACTCTTACATAGTCTACTTCCATAGCACCCTGTGTAAAACTAGTACTAATGTTTGATTGAATGGCTAGATTTAACAAAAGATATTGTTCTGCATCGAAAGGCCAGGTGTCAGCATTTTTTACACTTGGGTTATAAGTATAATGAATTACTCCATCAACTGCAAACTCCATTTTTTCAGCGGACCAAACCAAAGTGTAAATATGAAAAGCACTTGAAGCGGTTGCTATAGTTTGTCCACCTAAATTAAATGTTCCTCCATAACTTGAGGGAGTGTGCATGGCGCTTTGGACGTAATTTTGATTGGTTCCCCAGTGTTCCATAATATCAACTTCACCGCAGGTAGGCCAACTTACTGTTCCATATGTGCTAGACCAAAAACCGCCTGGCTCAACAATATTTTTCCCTAACATCCAAATAGCGGGCCAAGTTCCAACTCCAGAAGGTAGTTTTGCACGAACTTCTACGCGACCATACTTGAAGGCAAATTTTGAGTTTAATCTAGCCGATGTATATTGTTTTGTTACCCCTTGATCCGTAAAAGTTTCTTTTTTAGCAACTAAATTCAAGGAACCATTACTTTGAAAGGAATTTGTTTGACTATTCGTGTAGTGCTGCATCTCACCATTGTACCAACCACCTCCATTTGGTAGTTGGGTTTGCTGAAACCAATTGCTGGAGCTTATTGCTCCACTTCCATTAAATTCATCTGACCAAACTAAATCACTATATACAACACCAACTTTAGTAGTGGAACTAATTGGCTGTGCGTAAATTGGATCGTCTACCGATTTTGTGAAAATTTTAGTAAAAGTAGCAGGCAAAACATTTTGTGTGTTTAGTACCGACTCTTTATCATTCCATCCTGTACGCTTTAGGCTATTATAGTTAGAAAGCACATTGCTTTGAGAAACAACAGAATTGGAAATCAATAAAGTGCAAATAACCAAAAACTTAATTTTTATAAATTTCATAATAAGGTAATTAAATATTGTAAAAAAACTTGTTTTGGTGATTTACTTTTTATAAATCATTATTTCACCAATATGGCTTCCAATTCCTCTAATGATTTTCCTTTGGTTTCAGGTAATAATCTTAGGATTAACAAGAGTCCAAAAAAAGCAAAAAGTCCGAAGATTAAAAAGGTCCAAGTGGTTCCCAATCTTGATAATTCCCATGGAAATACCAATTGAACCAAGAAGCTTACTGCTGAATTGACAAACCCCACAAAGGAGATTGCGACACCACGGATTCTATTTGGAAAAAGTTCCGAAAACAAAACCCACATTACAGGTCCAAGAGAAATAGCAAAGGATGCCACGAAACCTAAAATACAGAATAGGATTAATGTTGAATTCATCGTTATTGAAGCCGTAATTAACTCTGATTCATATTTAGTGGCTGCATCAGATCCAATGGTTTGGGCTACTGCATTTTTAAATTCAGTATCCGTTTCAAAAGTATTATTCTTTAAAGAATTCAATTGGCTTTTATTTATTTCAGTTGGCAATTTTGACATAGAAGCATCAGTCAAAGTATAAGTCGCCGCGTTAAAACTGTAAGAGAGCACAAACATACTTATCGCAATGCCACTTACGCCAATAACCAACAAAGGCTTTCTCCCGAGTTTATCAATCAAAGCCATCGCAACAATAGTGAATACCACATTGATAAGACCCACTAAAATCGCTTGTATAAAAGAGGCATCTGTACCAATTCCAGATTGCTCAAAAATCATTGGAGCATAGAAAAACACACAATTAATTCCGACAATTTGTTGCAATATGGCTATTCCGATTCCTATGGTCATGACCAATTTCATCGAAGGCGCAAACAACTCCTTGACAGCAATTTTTTCTTTTGGAGCTGCATCCAATAAAACACTTTCTTTGATTTCATTCACCATTTTTTCTGCCGCTTTTTCGTTACCAACAGTTTTCAATATGGACAACGCCTCATCGTATCTTCCTTTCATAATGAACCATCTTGGACTTTGAGGAACAAAAAACAAAAATATATAATAGAGTAATGCCGGGAAAAATTCAAGCCCCAACATCCATCTCCAGTTGTATTCCCTAATCTTTAAAGTATCAACCCACGATGCATTGGAACCGGCCAAATGAACGATGAGATAATTGGTGAAAAAAGCTACAGAAAGACCAATTACAATATTCAATTGGTTAAAGGAAACCATTTTCCCTCTCTTGGCTGCTGGAGCAATTTCGGCAATGTACATGGGTGCAATGATTAGAGAAATCCCAACTCCTATTCCAGCTAACATTCGAGCAAATACCAAGATAAAAAAGCTAGGCGCCACAGCGGATAAAATCGCGGAAAATGCATATAATATTGCAGAATATTTTAAAACTATTATCCTTCCATATTTATCACTTATGGGTCCGGCAAACATCATCGCCACAGTAGCTGACAAGGATAAGGAAGCCACTGCCCAACCTAATTCAATTTTTGAAAGTTGAAATTCGGGTTCTATAAATTTAATTACTCCGGAAATAACGGAGGCGTCAAAACCCATTAAAAACCCACCCATTGCAACCACAAGGGCTATGCCTGTGACAGAACTTTTTTTTGCTTGCATAAAAATTTAATTTTGTTGCCCTTAAATCATGTTTTTGTTACCTATTATTTTTTTATAATTTTCATGTTTTGGACACCATCTGAGTTTTTAACCCTTAAAAAGTAAATTCCCGATTTAAAGGCGCTCATGTCTAAATTATGAGATGATTTCACAACCTCTTGAAGAAGCTCACGTCCCAATATATCTGTTAAAATGATTTGGTTTTGGTCGTCTAGCAACTGCAAATACAAATTATTTTCTACAGGATTAGGATAGTAAAATTGCTTTAGTTCAGATGAAGTCTCTACTCCCAATGAACAACCGCTACCCACCACATACGAAATATATTTTGTTACAGCCAATCCTCCACTGGCATAGGCAAATTTAACGGCATAATTAATAGTTGAACCAATGGTTTGCCCAGAAATAGTTCGGGTAAAAATCTGTCCTGAAACATTTGTCATTTGAGGTTCTGAAGAAGAAGATTGATTCTTCAAAAAAGCTACTAAACCGACTTTACTATCCAACAATTCGAAAGTGATTTTAACTTCCGTTCCAATAGTTTCGAAATTGTATTTATATCCCAGTGAAAAAGAACCTTGTTGAGCCTCAGTGTCTGTACCACTACAATCTTGAATTACGGTTGTTTTGGCATTGAGCTCAATGGGGTTATTTATAAAAGTATTTCCTGAGGCATCCGAAGCCGAAACCGAAAATGTATAATCAGTATTAGGTAATAATCCCGAAATGACTAATGATTTTTGCACACCAGAAGGGCTAAAAGTAGAAGCTGTACCATTGTTACCATACGTTACATTATAGGTCACATTCCCGGAATCATCATTTGCTTTCAATAAAAGTTCTACGGCAGACCCTGCTATATTGCCCACCGAAGCTGTAAAATTAGTTGGTTTTTGAATGTCTGGAGTGGTATTTTGATATACCCTTACATAATCGATAACCATCGCTGTTTGTGTAAAATTTGACGCGATAGGACCTGCTACGCCTTCCATAGCAATGTTTAATAAAATATATTGCTCACTATTAAATGGCCAATTACTGGCGTTTTTAGAAGATGGACTATAGGTATAAAATTCAACATTATCGACAAGAAATGAAATTTGATTGGGTGACCAATTCATGGAGTATATGTGATAATTATTGGCTATATTATCACCCACAACCATACCACCTATGTTGACCGTATTTCCTGAAGATGAAGGGGTATGTAAGGCACTTTGGATATAATTATCGGGTTGAGAACGAGTAATTCCATGTTCCAGGATGTCAATTTCTCCGCAAGCAGGCCAATCTATTACATCACCACTTGAATAAAAATAAGCTCCAGGCTCATTTACTTTTTTACCTAGCATCCATAGTGCAGGCCAAGTACCGGCGTCTTTTGGTATTTTGGCTCGAATATCGACACGCCCGTATTTGAATGCAAATTTCGAGTTTAATCGTGCAGAAGTGTATTGTTTAGTTATGCCTTGATCTGTAAAACTTTCTTTTTTTGCAACTATGCTTAAATTTCCATTGTCTACAAAAGAATTTGAGAATTGATTGGTGTAATGTTGTACTTCACCATTAAACCAACTCCCGTTTCCACTAGGAGGCAACTGCGTTTGGTGAAACCAATTGGTTGAATTGACAGGGCCATTAGTAGAAAATTCATCAGACCAAACCAAATCATTGTATATAACATCAACTTGAGCGAAACAAAATTGACAGGTTAAATATAAAACGAAGGAAATTTTAAGCAAAATATTTTTTTCCATGATAACTATTTAGTTTTAAAAACTAGTTTTAAAGAGAACATTTTTAGATTAGAATTTCAATTTTTCATTTTTATCCCACAAACCCCAATAAGCTCCAACTTCTCCTTCTGGACCCACTTTCCAAGATTCGTCAAATGAAGAAAAATAGAAAATTTCAACATTATTTTGTTTTGACCAATTGATAGATTCGATAAAATATCTCATGGCATTTTCGTTAGTTGCAACTGCTCCTTTTAAGGAACCACCTTGACTTGGCCAACCTGTTTCGGTGATGATAACACGTTTTCCTCGACCTGCATCTTTAGCTGAATTAAACATACTTACCATGTGTGGCAAAGAATACTCTATAGGACACCCTTCCCAATAGGGATAACAATTGGTTAAGATTACATCGCAAACTTCTGTAATATTTGGACGATGAGAAAACTCATAATACGCATCTACATATCCTACAGGAATATTTGGCAAAGCTTCTTTCACACGATTGATGTAGGCTATTAACTGCTCTTCGGTTAAATCTTTTCTGTACATGACTTCATTGCCTACAGCGGCTACATCTACACACCCTTCTTTGGCTAAAGCAATTAATCCTTCAATTTCTCTTTCATTCAGTTCCAAATCATCTCCTAACCAAGCTCCAACAAGGGTTTTAATTCCATTTTGATGCGCTATTCGTGGAATGTTTTCGTTTCCTTCTAAACAAGAAAAAGAACGAATCCACTTTGCGTAAGGTTTTAGAATTTGTACGCGACGATTTACTTGTTCAGCCGTGATAATATCGCCTGGCTTTTGGCCATCTTCATATAAACTAAAACAAACTCCATGCATTCCGCTGTTTAAAGTTTCATTCCAGATTTCGGATAATCTTTGGGATGAAATATTTGAAAAATCAATACTTTGGTATTCTTTAAAAATTTCTTCTGATCCGAAAGAATTGTTTAAATTAAAAAAATGACCCTCTCTATATGACATGACTTATATATTTATTAAAATTTTAATTTTTCGTTTTTATCCCAAATACCCCATCCAGTACCTACTTCTCCTTCTTGTTTTACCTTCCAAGATTCATCAAATGATGAAAAATAGAAGAGTTCAATATTTTCATTTTTAGCCCATTCTTGAACAGAAATAAAATACTTCATAGCATTTAATTTGGAAGGTTCGGCTGCTTCCACTTTTTCTCCTATGCTTGGCCATCCCGTTTCTGTAATGATTACTTTTTTATCTTTTGCAACCTGTTGGGTTAATTCCATCATTCTATTCAGATAGGACAGTGCATAAAGATTATCTGCCCCTTCCCAAAATGGATAACAGTTAGCTAAAATAACATCGCAGGCATCTATCAAAGCAGGCCTGTCAAGAAATTGATAATACGCATCAACATATCCAACAGGAATAGAATTTGGCAAAGCTTCTCTTACCCTCTTAATATAGTGTAATAACTCTTGCTCTGAAATTTCTCCACGATGCAAAACCTCATTTCCTACTGCGGCGATGTCAACTAAACCTCTCTTCGCCAAAGCTATAAGAGATTTAATTTCTTTTTCATTTCTTTCTTTATCATCACTTATCCAGGCGCCTACTAAAGTTTTTAGCCCTTTTTCCTTCGCCATTTCGGGTATCAATTCATTTCCTTCTGTGCAAGAGAATGTACGAATCCATTGTGTGTGTGGCATAATTATATCCAGTCTCGTGCGAATTTGGTTTTCTGATAAAATATCACCCGTTTCCTGCCCTTCTAAATATGGGCTAAAGCACAAGCCGTGCAAACCATTCTTTAAAATTTCTGAGAACTTAGTTCTAATTTCGGCATCGCTTATCAAAGTTAAATCCAGACCGGTAACAGTATCAATAGCAATTCTATTTTTATCTAAAGAAAGTAATTTTCCAGAAATATAAGCAGAAGATTGTTTTTTTCCTAGTCCCTTTCTTTCGTCTAATTCTTTTTTGATTTCTCTGGCTTTTTTTTCAGTTAAATCATAATTCCACATCACCCACATAGCTACTAAAGTTCCGAAAATAGGAACACCAGAGAAGAAAAATCTCAAGCCTGTAACCGCTCCTTCCGGTTGGGTTGGAGCACCTGCTTTAAATGCAACTGCCGACATGATTACTCCAGTTAATAGTCCTGCAATAGCAAAACCAAACTTAACCATCCACCAATAAATAGCTCCAAAAACACCTTCTCTTCTTTTACCTGATTCTAACTCGTCCATATCACAAACATCTGCGGTCATAGACATCATCAATGTAAATAAACTCCCGATTCCAAATGAAAAGAAAGGTAAAGCAAATAAAAACATATAGGGTTTACCGGGAATGAAAAGGAACCACAACAATATATAACCAAAAATAGATATGCCTTGACAGATCAAAAAGGCTTTCTTTTTTTCCATTTTTTTTGCTATCCAAGCTACAATAGGAATTACTACAAATGTGGTTGCTAAAGCGCCTCCACATCCAAAAAGTGTTGGCCAAATACCCGCTGCCGCGGTATCGCCATTAAACAAATAATATACAACAATAAAAAAGGTAAAACCTGCAACGGTATTAAAGGCATTGAAAATAAAGAAAGTTGCAATGCAAAGTTTTCTAAAAGGGGTATTGCCAAAGGCTTCTTTGAAACTAATTAAAATCTCTTTTAAACTTCCGCCAATATTTCTAAAGGTTAAGGGCTCTAAACTATTGTCGAACTTGGTCGATTTACTTTTAATAAAAATTGCAGGAATCATCGCCAATATCATACATATTACACCCACCCATACAGCTAATGTTCTTGTAGCAAGTGCGGTATCTGCCTCTGGTTTTATTGAATGTGTGTTAGGAAACCATGACGGATCGTACATGACTACCCAAAACCAAGGAGCAATAACCCAAGCCCACTGTCCTATCCA
>JBIKPM010000238.1:0-3931 GCA_044357435.1 Flavobacterium sp.
CAAGAAAACCATCTTGACTTTTCAGGATATGGATGGCAATCTCGCTTCGGCAGCGTTTCGAATCACCGGAATTTACAAAACCATAAATGGCCCTTATGACGATGCCAATGTTTTTGTAAAAATCACCGATGTGGATTCGCTTGTCGGAATTCCAAATGCCATCAATGAAATTGCAATCTTGCTTCATTCGAGCACATCAGTACCGGAAATCCAAAAAAAAATAAAATCTCAATTTCCAAAAATAGCAATCAAAAACTGGATGGAAATTTCGCCAGAACTTGGACTGACGGTTTCTGTTGGTGACCAAATGGTCTATATTTTTATGGGAATCATTTTGCTGGCCTTGGCTTTTGGCATTGTCAACACGATGATGATGTCCGTTCTTGAAAGAACACGGGAAATAGGAATGCTGCTGGCTTTGGGAATGAATAAATTCAAAATATTCCTGATGATTCTTCTGGAAACCTTTTTCCTGATTCTTGCCGGCTGCCCTATTGGAATCTCGCTTGCCTTTGCCACCATTGGAATAACGCAGCGAACGGGAATCAACTTTAGCCAATTCACGGAAGTGTATTCCAGTTTTGGTTACAGCCCCATTATTTATCCTTCTTTGACTTGGAATCAATTTGGAAATATCGTGGTTTTGATACTACTGACAGCGCTTTTTTCGGCCTTGTTTCCGGCAAGAAGAGCCTTGAAATTGAAGCCCGCAGAAACCTTAAAAAAATAATCGCCATGCAAGAAACAGTAATAGATGCGCACAATTTATCGAAAATTTACGACGAGAAAACCATTCCGGTCTACGCCTTAAACAAGGTTCACCTGCATATTTTACGCGGGGAATTCACTGCAATTAAAGGACCATCGGGATCGGGAAAGACCACTTTGCTTAATATGCTTGGTGGATTGGACATTCCTTCCGAAGGTTTTGTCGAGATTGGAGGAACCAATATCACGGCATTGAAAGGCAACGAATTGATAGATTTTCGTTTGAACAATATTGGATTTGTGTTCCAATCCTACAATTTGATTCCGGTGCTTACCGCCAAAGAAAATATCGAATTCATCATGCTGTTGCAAAAACGCCCCACAAAAGAAAGGGAACAACGGGTTATGGAACTGCTCAAACAAATAGGACTCGAAGACAAAATCAATAAAAGACCCAAAGAATTATCTGGTGGACAGCAACAAAGAGTGGCCGTGGCTAGAGCATTGGCTCCAAAGCCACAGTTCATTTTAGCCGACGAGCCCACGGCAAATCTCGATTCGGTTTCGGCAGAAAATTTATTGGATATGATGCTAAAACTCAATCAGGAAGAAAACATGACATTTGTTTTTTCGACCCACGACCAAAGAGTCATCAATCGAGCCCGAAGAGTCATCACGCTTGAAGACGGAAAAATAGTTGCCGATACGGCACCAACAAAAATAGAACATCGTACCGCTCAAGACTAAAAAAATGTAGTGAATTATTACAAATACATATTCGCACTATTTCTATCCTTTGCCAACATTGGAGTTGATGCGCAAACCGATGATACAAAACCTTCGTGGATCGAGCTCCACGGTTATATCAAATACATTCAAAACACGACTTTTGTCCAGAAAATTGATTCCAATGCTTCTACAAATCTGATTCATAATCGCTTGAATTTTAAATTCAATATTGCACCTAAATTTTCTGGTAGATTAGAAGTGCGTAATCGGATTTTTTATGGCGAACAAATCGAACAAACACCAAATTTTGGAGACCTCATCAATCAAGACAACGGATATTTTCATCTTTCGCATTTATGGGTCAACGAAGATTCCTTCGTGGCACAATCATTAATTGACCGGATGTTACTGCAATATTCCGATGAAAAATGGGAAGTTATCATTGGAAGACAGCGCATCAATTGGGGAATTAACAACGTCTGGAATCCAAACGACCTCTTCAATGCTTTTAATCTTTTGGAATTTGATTATGAGGAACGTCCCGGAAGTGATGCCATTAGAATCCAGCATAATTTGAAGAATAATGCCTCATTCGAATTGGCCTACACCCCCGGCAAAAATAGTGACGAACAAATTGCTGCCCTACAGTACAAATGGAATAGAAAAAAGTATGACTTTCAATTATTGAGTGGAATTTACCAAACCGATTTTGTGGTTGGAGGCGGTTGGGCCGGAAGCATAAAAGACGCAGGATTTAAGGGCGAGATGACTTATTTTATTCCAAAGCATAACGCATTGGAATCCTCTGAAAATTTTTGTGGTTCCTTGATGGCAGACCAAACTTTCAAAAATGATTGGTATGCCTCAATAACCATGTTATATAACAGCAACCCAACCAATACATTCCTGATTAGCGAAGGGATTTACAACTTAAATGTTTCGGCCAAAATGTTGTTTCCTTTTCGGTATAATTTCCATTTAACTGCACTGAAAACCATTTCTCCCATCAGTTCTTTCAACTTCTCTTTTATTTATTCTCCGGAGAAAAACACGCTGATTCTTATTCCCTCTTTTGCTTGGAATGTGGCCACTAATTTTGATTTGGATTTTCTGGCACAATCCTTTTTTGCAGACCAAACCAACTCCTACCAGAATTTGGAAACCAACATTTTTATACGAAGCCGTTGGAATTTTTAAAAAAGAATATAGTTTCATTTTTTTCACTAGAATTATTCCTTTTCAGTACATCAAAATATTTATTATTTGTTTTAAATAATAGTATTCTTATTTATAAATAGTTAATTAACAGTGACTTATGTTTAAATTTATTTAATTTTATAATGCTTGAAAAGCAGGCAATAAGTTGATTATAAACTCATTGTCATTCGTCTAAATTAATAATTAAAAACAATCATCATGGAAACCGCAGCTAAAAAACAAGAAGCCGGAAAAACAAAATCAAGTGAAGCCCAAGATTTGAGAGATTTATTTGAAGTTGGTTTAAAAGACATTTACAATGCCGAAAAAGTGTTGTCCAAAACATTGCCAAAAATGGTTAAAAATGCTTCCTCTCCTGAATTGGTTAGAGCTTTACAAAATCACTTAAATGAAACCGAACAACAAGTTTCCCGCTTAGAACAAGTATTTAAAGCCGCGGGAATTAAACCCGCTTCCAAAAAATGTGAGGCAATGGAGGGTTTATTGAAAGAAAGTGATGGAATAATGGGAGAAACCAAAAAAGGTGCGGTGCGTGATGCCGGAATTATTGCTGCAGGGCAAAAAGTAAAACATTATGAGATTGCTACCTACGGCACTTTGCACGCTTATGCAAAAACCCTTGGAGAAGACAAAGCCGCAAACTTGCTGGCAATGACTCTGGACGAAGAGAAAAAATCGGACGCTGACTTGACTGGGATTGCCATGTCTGGCATAAATCCGGATGCTGCCACAGCAAGAATTAAATGGTAAATTTGAATGAAATTAACGATTTTTTTGTCGAATTAGAAGCCTGTTTTAGTACAGGCTTTTTTTTGACAATAATGCAAAAATGCTATGGATTAATTTTAAAACATCAGTCTTTAAAATATAAATGGCTCTTGTGTAACTAAAGTTACTGTTTGCCCCTTTTCGTTATGCTACTTTTGACCTAATAAGAATTCCAAACGATTTCTTGGGTATAATCAGAACCCGCTTTACAATCAAAAAATATGAACATAGAAAAAATTATTGCAGAAAATCTAGGCACAATAGTGGATGTGCGAACTTATGGCGAATTTATGGGTGGTCACGTTGCTGACTCCATCAATATTCCCCTGAACGAAATCCCGCAAAGGATAGAAGAGTTACAGAAACTTAGGATGCCATTAATCCTTTGTTGTGCCTCAGGAAATAGAAGCGGACAAGCGCAACAATTCTTGTCACAGCATGGCATCGAATGCTATAATGGTGGTTCGTGGCTTGACGTTAACTTTTATAAATCAAAAACAATTTAATA
>JBIKPM010000239.1:0-3926 GCA_044357435.1 Flavobacterium sp.
CAAAGAACGTGGTAATACATCATTGTGCACTCCTTTTATATTAACATTCCTAGCCCTACTTCTAAGTTTATTTAAAGCGCCTATAGCTTCTTGTGTTGGTCCATTAGTTTCGTTTAAAGCCTCGGCGTAGATTAACAAAACTTCTGCATACCTAAATATCGGCCAATTTAAATCGTAGTCGTTAGTTTTAAGTGAAAAGCTAGGGTCACGAACAGGATAGCGTCTAAATTTTCCAGCCGCTACTGGAGGATTATTGGCAATAGCACTTATTCTTTTGAACTTTCCAGTAGCAGAAATAATTTGAATTTTAGCATCAGTCCATTGCATGCGAATACTATCTGCGGCTTCATAATAAAATTGATGATAGATATTAGCCCTTATAGAAGCTTGTGAGCCCCCAGCCAATAAATTGTTTGTTCCGGCAGCATCTGAAGAGATACCCATGTTCAAACCAATTGTACTTCCCACACCAAGTCCCGGTGATTTAAACTGTACATCAAAAATAATCTCATCATTATTTTTATTTTGTACAATAAACGCATCCGGAAAATAATCACACAATTTATATCTGTTAGAATCTATTACCTCTTTAGAATATTTAGCCGCCAAAGTAAAATCTTCAATGCCATTACCAGTATTGTCTCTTTTTGCCATACTCCCTCTTGTAAGATAAATACTTGCCAATAAACTTTTAGCGGCATCTTGAGTAGCATGACCCGCTAAACCAGGGGCTTTTACCTTTAAATGAACCAATCCATACTCCAGATCTTTAATTATATTTTCATAAATAGTAGCCACGGGAGTTCTAGGAATATTTAAATTAGTCAATGAAGCGGTTTCAGTGTCTTTATAAGGAACATCTCCAAAATATCGAATTAAATTGAAGTACAGTAACGCTTTAATAAATTTAGCTTCAGCCACTAAACTATTTCTTTCAGTAACATCCATTTCAATAGTTGGAATTTTCGAAATAGCCAAGTTGGCTCGATTAATCCCCACATAATGATCTCTCCAAATAGGCAAAACTACTTCAATATTATCGGCAGTAAAAGTATATAAATTAAATCCTGAACGAGGCACTCTTGAACCTGCGTTAGTTTCATCTGTAGAGAATTCCAACTGACTTTGGCCATATACACCTTGACGTTGTAACGAACTATATACACCTGCAATTGCAGCAATTGCATTGGCTTCTGTTTTGAATGAATTTTCAGGTGATGCTTGAGACAATGGAACTTCTTCTAATAAATCACTACAGGCTACAAAACCTGAAATCAGTATAATAAAACTTAAATATTTGATTTTATTTTTCATGTTTTTTTATATAAATTTTTTAAATTAAAAATTAAGGGAAAGACCAAACGTTATGGTAGTGGCGCGTGGATAACTGCCAAGATCTACTCCGCCTCCCACTTTACCTGCAGTGCCACCTACAGCATTTACTTCAGGATCAAACCATGAATAGCGAGAAATCATAAATGGATTACTTACCCTGGCAAACAGTCTAAATTTGTTTACATTTAAACTTTCAAGAATCGACTTAGGCATGGCGTAGCCTAATGTGATGTAATCACACTTTAAAAAAGAGCCGTCTTCCACATAGGCACTACGAAATAAAGAAGAATAAACTCCATTTCTATTTTCACCATGAAAAGTTCCTGTAGGATTATACGCAGCGCTATAAGAATAATCGGACATCGATTTTAATGTGTTCCAATTATCAATATTCACCTTATCTAAATTTCCAATATTTCCGTTTATTACGTCGTTACCATAAGAAAAACGTAAAAAGAAACTAAAGTCAAAATTTTTATAAGTGAATTCATTATTCAATCCTCCTGTAAATTCAGGTGTTGTATTGGCTATGGGCACTTTGTCAAAACTATCAATTAAACCATCTCCGTTGACATCATAAATTTTGACTTGCCCGTTATTATTAATATCGGGAATTCCCACACCAACTTGTTTTGGACTATTTGCCGCTTCTGTCTGATTGTTTATAATCTGATCTTCAATATATCCATAATAAATCCCTGTTGACTCTCCTACACGAACCAATATTTCATTATTGAATTTACTAGGAAAAATTTTAGCATCAAAATAAAAATCTGACTTGTCTCCTAAATTCAGCACCTTATTTCTATTAAATGAAAAAGTAAAATCAGATCTCCATTTAAAATCACTATGATCAATATTGACTGAATTAACCGTTAATTCAAATCCTTTGTTGCTGAACGATCCAATATTTTTTAAGGCAGTTTCAAATCCAGAAGTCGGAGGTAGTTGAACTTCTAACAACAAATCGGTTGTTTTTTTATAATAGGCTTCGGCAGTAATAGTTAAACGATTATTAAAAAACCCTAAATCAATACCAAAATTGTATTGCGCAGTAGTTTCCCATTTTAAGTCAGGATTAGCTACATTGCTCGGTACTTTTCCAGAATAAAATGTATCATTAAAAACATAATTTTCAGGCCTTAATAAACCTATCGCGCTGTAGGCTGGTATCTGGTTATTACCGGTTACACCATAGGATGCCCTTAATTTGAAGTTGTCAAAAATATTAATGTTTTTAATAAACGACTCCTCCGATAGCGTCCATCCTAATGCTACAGAAGGAAAATAACCCCATTTATTGTCTTTACCAAATTTTGATGAGCCATCCGCTCTAAGGGATGCGGTCAAATTAAATCTCTTATCATATCCATAATTAATACGACCTAAAAAAGACGCTAATCTCTCTTTAGTCACAATGTTTGTAGGAAAATAAGCTATAACTGCACTTGACAAATCATAAAACCCGTTCGTCTGATCACTAAAATTTGATGCTCCAGCAGTAAATGTGCTTTTTTTATTATCTGAAAATTCCCCTACAGCTGTAGCATTAATATTGTGTTTGTCAAATACTTTCTTGTAATTCAATCGGGTCTCAAATACTTGATTTAAAGTTTCTCCTTTTTGAAATTCCGCTATTCCATTTTCCTTGAGCCCCTTCAAAACAATGGAAGGTAAAAAGGCCTGCTTATTCAAAAAAGCGCGATTAAATCCGTAGCTAGTATAAAAAGTCAAATCTTTAACCACTTTTGTTTCATAAAAAACGTTTCCTATTATCCTTGAACTTTCCGCTTGATTATCAACTTCATTAAGATAGGTAATTATATTTTCATTATCCCCAGAATTTACCTCTGGATCAATATCAATGTCTCCAAGTGCAAAATCAATGGGTTGAAAAGGATTGGTTGAAAAAGCCTTTTTAAAAATACCCTCTGCATCCTTATCAAGACTTTTTCCAATATTGTTGGTAAATGCTAATTTAATATTTGTTCCAATTCTTGTATCATTACCTAGTGATTGAACTATATTTGAATTTAAATTATATCTTTTAAAATTAGTTCCTATAACGACCCCTTCCTGATCCAGATAATTACCCGAAATTTGATATTTTAGTCCTTCTTTACTTCCACCACCCATACTAAGATCGATCTTCCTTGTCATAGCAACTTGAGTCGCCTCTTTGGCCCAATCAACCCCTTGTGCATTAGTGTCTTTTAAGCCTTGCCATGTAGTTTGAAGATTTTCATCGAATCCATTTAGGTAATTGATTTTATCTATATTTATGCGTGAATCTAAAAACTCTGATGCAGTAAGAACCCTTGGAAATCTTGTTACAAATGATGCACCGGAACTATATGTTGCACTGATATCCGCTTTTCCTTCCCTTCCTAGTTTAGTTGTAATAATAATTACTCCATTCGATCCCCTTGCACCGTAGATAGCGGTAGCTGATGCATCTTTTAAAACTTCAACAGACTTGATCTGACCAGGATCTATATCCGATAATGGATTTGAGGATACATCGTCATCTGGAACAATTGGAAAACCATCAATAACATATAAGGGCTGATTACCGCTAGTGAGTGAACTAC
>JBIKPM010000240.1:0-3913 GCA_044357435.1 Flavobacterium sp.
TGACTTTGTGATTATCTTTGTGTCATGAAAGCATCATTTCGTCCCAGTCCCAATTCTTTCAAAAATACGTTTTGTGTTTTCCATGAAGTCGAAGCAAAAGCTATTGAAAATTTGGAGGTACAATTCGAAAGCAAATCAGGGAGTTCTTATTATTACACCGAATTGGGGATGTACAGACTCTCAAACCATTGGGGAAGATTGGCTAATAGCAAATGGAGGCTGGAGCCAATGGAACCGGCATCGTCGTCTAAAACGAAACTGGGTTTTGCCGCTTGGGACGATTTCTACAGTGATAATGCGGAAGAAGAATTGTATTACCTAGAAGCAAATTACTCCAACAAAACAGTAAATTATCAGCATAAAAACAACCCAAATTATGATGCTAACGCGATGCTGAGAACCAGTTTCGAAACCACAAAAAAAATAAAGCAAATCAGGAACTTATTTAATTTAACTTCTTGGGCTAAATATTTTGAATACGATGATTTAGATTTATTGCGACAACAAATAATTAACCAATTAATTTTCACCAATAAAACTTTGGAAGAAATAAAAAGAGAACTATAATGGGCAGAAACAACGAGAGGAATATAAAGAAACACAACGATAAGTTGCACAAAGAACAAGATAAAGTAAAAGCTGCTAAGGTTTTACGCAAAGAAAAATTGAAACAAATTGTGAAGAAGTTTAACGAGAACAACAACTCAGAAAATTTATAAAAATACGACATGGACCATACTAAATTCGCGACATTAAAAAATGATGTACAAGAAATAATAGATTTGATTGCCAAAAAGCAAACCAAGGAAGCCAACAATAAATTGGTAGAAGTAAGTGACTTATTGGACGAATTGCATGATTTTTCAGAAGAGGATGAAGATTTATTTGAAATCAGTCGGTACCAAGTATTGTTGAATCATCTGTATCAAAAGATACATTTGGCAAGCGAGGAATAATACCCTTTTGGCAATAAGCCAAAATGATTAGTTTCCTTATTTTATGAAGTGCTCTTTGTACCATGAAATGGCCATTTCGGCTACTTCTATCAATTTTCCAGGCTCTTCGAATAAATGAGTGGCTCCAGGTATTATTTTCATTTCCTTTATGCAATGCAGTTGGTCAAACGCCTGTTTGTTCATTTGAATCACCGGAACATCGAGTTGTCCCACAATCAACAAGGTTGGTGCAGTTACCATAGGTAACGCCTTCAAGGCCAAATCGGGTCGTCCGCCACGAGACACCACAGCTTTTATTTTTTTTCCAAAATAGGCCGCGGCACGTAAGGCAGAAGCCGCACCCGTGCTTGCCCCAAAATAGGCCACGGGAAATTCCTGGGTCTCTTTATTTTTCATGAGCCATTCTGTTGCCTCAATCAACCGGCTTACCAGCAAATCAATATTAAATCTGTTTTCGTAAATTTGGTCTTCTTGCTCTGTCAGCAGATCAAACAATAAAGTACCCATGCCGTGTTGCTGAATTAATTCCGCTACCATTTTATTTCTGGGACTAAATCGGCTGCTGCCACTGCCGTGCGAAAAAACAACAATTCCCAGGGCGTTTTCAGGAAGCACTAATTCCCCTTTTAATGTCACAGAATTCAAAGGGATGCTTATTTCTTCTCTTTTCATGATTGACAAATTTTAAAAGAAACAATACGTTTTAACATCGTTTATTCTATCAGATTGGCAACGCCTAGCATTCGAATCACTTCATCATCATTTACTTGGTCAAACGATTCATAAAACCTTCCTACGCCCCTAAAATCTCTCGGTGCCATCAAGTATACAAATTCATCCGTGTTTTGTTCAAAAACTTTTACAGTGTCAAAAGGGACAACAGGTACCGCCACAATGATTTTTTTAGGTTGCCTTTTCCGCAACATCTCTATACTGGCAAGTAGGGTATTTCCTGTTGCAATACCGTCATCTACAACAATTACTGTTTTGCCCTTAACATCGGCCGGTTTTCGGTAGCCCATATAGAGATTGTACTTTTCTTTCATTGATTCCCTCAGGTGCTTTATTTCTCTTTCAATGTATTCTTTGGGAATATCAGGATGCTTATCAATAATCGTTGAATCCAGAGAGACGGCCCCTATGGCATATTCTTTGTTTAAAGGATGTCCAATCTTTTTGGAAAGGATAATATCCAATGGAAGGCGTAAGTTTTTGGAAATCTCGTACCCAATAGGGACTCCCCCCCGGGGAACGGCAAGAATGATGGCGTCACTATTCTGATATTTTTCCAATTTTTGAGAAAGTAATATGCCGGCTTCTTTTCTGTCTTGAAGAATTACTTGGTACATAATAAAAATAGATAAGATTAAACAATTATTTTACACTTAAAGGTACTGATTTTTAGTTTATTAGGTGGTAAAATAATGATAAATTAAAAGATTGTTTGGGAATTTTAACTCTTAGGTAATCCTCCGGTTTTTCGAATCAAACGGAATAAATTATCCAGATGTTATAGGAGAGGAATTGTCTTTGAGAAACGAAATGGTTTTTAACTAAAAATTAATAAACGTTTGGCTTCGGTTCATTTCAAAATAATGTACTTTTAAAACCTATGAAAAGCACCATCAAAAAA
Source organism: Flavobacterium sp. (assembly GCA_044357435.1). Lineage (GTDB taxonomy): Bacteria > Bacteroidota > Bacteroidia > Flavobacteriales > Flavobacteriaceae > Flavobacterium. Next base: position 2,590 of record JBIKPM010000240.1, read on the forward strand.
GGATTTTATTTCAAGGCCTACGAAGCGCCGTTCCAGTCTCCGTTTGATAAACTCTTTTCGATTTTCAAGGAATTAATCACCCATACTTCGGGCGATTTCGACGAAGCCATCGATTGGTTGCGCGAATTGGACAAGGAATACAAACTCACTGACGAACACTATACCGTAGATGATTTCATCGAAGATTTAAAGAAAAAAGGATATATTCGAGAGGAACTCAAAGACGATGGTACTTCAGGAATTGGCATTACTTCCAAAACGGAACGAGCCATTCGCCAGCAAGCTTTGGACAACATTTTTGGGAATCTAAAGCGTAGCGGAACCGGAAACCACAAAACAAAACACGCCGGAAACGGAGACGAACATACCGGGGAATTTCGGGAATTTCATTTTGGTGACGGATTGGAACGAATTTCTTTAACCGAAAGCTTACGCAATGCTCAAATCAATAACGGTGTAGCCGATTTTATGCTGACCGAAAATGATTTGGTCGTTGAAGAAACCCAATACAAATCCCAAATGAGTACCGTTTTGATGATTGACATCAGCCACAGTATGATTCTATACGGCGAGGACCGAATCACCCCTGCCAAGAAAGTCGCAATGGCATTGGCTGAATTGATTACCACGCGTTATCCCAAAGACACCTTGGATATTCTGGTTTTCGGAAACGATGCCTGGACAATTGCCATTCGGGATTTGCCCTATTTAAAAGTGGGACCGTATCACACCAATACCGTGGCAGGTTTGCAATTGGCAATGGATTTATTGCGCAGAAAGCGCAACACCAACAAGCAAATTTTTATGATTACCGACGGCAAACCGAGTTGTGTTCGCGAAAAAGACGGCACCTATTACATGAACAGCAACGGCCTCGACGAATACATTGTCGATAAATGCTACAACGAAGCTCAACAAGCCCGAAAATTGCACATTTCCATCACGACCTTTATGATTGCCAAAGATCCGTATTTGCAACAATTTGTGAACAAATTTACCGAAGCCAATCAAGGAAAAGCATTTTATACCGGATTGAAAGGTTTGGGCGAAATGATTTTCGAGGATTATGAGACGAATCGTAAAAAAAGAATAAAATAGTGTTCAGTCGCAGTTTACGAGTTTGAGCGTATTTTTCCGAGTAAAACTTAAGTACGAGAACAATTATAATTACAATGTCAATTGCAATATCAATATCAATAAAAAACAAATGAACAACATAACCACACTAGGCGAATTAAAAAAATCAGGATACCAAAGCAAAAGTATCAAAGACGAATTGCGTCACAATTTGAGGGAGAAAATCAAGTCCGGACAACCCACATTC
>JBIKPM010000241.1:0-3905 GCA_044357435.1 Flavobacterium sp.
GGAATTAGGCAATTTTGTGGTGATGCCCAATCATTTTCACGGGATATTAATTATTGGGAAAAACGAATTTAATTCGGATTCGCAAATGGAATTGCAAATGGAATTGCAAATGGAATTGCAAATGGAATTGCAAATGGATTCGCGTTGTAGAGACGCGATGCATCGCGTCTCTACGGATACCGATACCGATACCGATAAAACAAATACATTTGGGCCACAATCAAAAAATTTGGGATCCATTATTCGGGGATTTAAATCGGCGGTTACGACGTATTCCAGAAAAGACGCAATGCATCGCGTCCCAAAAATTAATTTTGGTTGGCAACCTCGTTTTCACGACCATATTATTCGAAATTCTGAAGAATTTGAACGAATACAAAATTATATTGCAAACAATGTTGAAAATTGGAATAAAGATAAATTTCACAAAAAATAAATGAGCCATCAATCCGAAGCAGTACTAGAAAACAACTTAATCAAGCAAATGCGGGGTTTAGAGTATGCGTCTGTCCAAATTCAGGATGGCGAAGCTTTGGTTTCCAATCTACAAAGCCAATTAGAACGTTTTAATGAAACCACTTTTACAGCCAAAGAATTTGATGCTATTTTGAATCATTTAGCCAAAGGCAATGTTTTTGAAAAAGCCAAAACGCTGCGAGACCGCTTTCAATTGACCAAGGAAGATGGCACTTCGTTTTATGTTCGTTTTTTCAATGCGGAAGACAACAGCAAAAATTTATTTCAAGTTAGCAATCAAATCAGTCTGGAAGGAAGCTACAAGAACCGTTTTGATGTAACGCTTTTGGTCAATGGTTTGCCTTTGGTACAAATAGAACTCAAACGTTCGGGCATAGAAATCAAGGAAGCTTTCAACCAAATCAATCGCTACCAAATGCATTCTTTTTGGAGTAATCACGGTTTGTTTCAATACGTGCAATTGTTTGTAATCAGCAATGGTGTGAATACTAAATATTTGGCAAATAATAAATTGCAATCCGTAAAACAAACCTTCTTTTGGGCGGATGCCACCAATAAAAACATTACCGAGTTAACCGAGTTTGCAGCGGCTTTTTTAAACCCCACTCATTTGGGTAAAATAATAGCCCATTACATTGTCATTAACGAAACCCATAAAGTAATGATGGTGTTGCGACCGTATCAATATTTTGCCACGGAAGCGATCATTCATCAAGTTAAAAATTCTAGTGACAACGCTTATATATGGCACACTACAGGTTCAGGTAAAACATTAACTTCATTCAAAGCAAGCCAAATCGTGATGGAATTGCCAGAGGTGTACAAAGTCGTTTTTGTTGTGGACAGGAAAGATTTGGATTACCAAACGATGACCGAGTTCAATGCTTTCAAAAAGGACAGTGTAGATGTCACTGATAATACAAATTCATTAGTAAGGCAATTAACGGATAATACGAAGCTGGTATTAACAACTATCCAGAAACTAAACAATGCGGTTTCGGAACGTTTTGCAGGTAAAATAGAAGCCTTACGCCATAAGAAAATTGTCTTTATTTTTGATGAATGTCACCGTTCTCAGTTTGGAGAAACCCACGATAGAATTACCAAGTTTTTTGATAAAAGTCAATTAATAGGTTTTACAGGAACGCCCATATTTGCCGAAAACGCTTCTAAGAATGATTTAGGAAAACGCACCACCAAAGATTTATTTGGCAACTGCTTGCATAAATACGTGATTACGGATGCTATTCGGGATGAAAACGTATTGCGTTTTGGGATTGAATACGTGGGGAAATACAAAAACAAGAGCAATTCTTTTATCGACATCGAAGTCGAAGATATTGACAAACAAGAGGTTTTGGATTCCGAAAAAAGAATCAATAAAATTGTAGATTATATAATTGCCTATCACAATCAGAAAACTTTTAGTAGAGATTATTCAGCCCTTTTGGCGGTAAGCAGTATCAATAATGTGATCCAGTATTACGACCTTTTTCAACAAAAGAAAGTTGCAGGAGAACACGATTTGCGTATTGCCACTGTTTTTACTTATGGTACCAATGAAGATTCAGACGAAGCACAGGATTTTCTTCCAGAGGATGAAGTAGATTTTGATGTTATGGCAGAACCTATAACCTCTTTACAATCCAGCCACAGCCGAGACAAACTAGAAAGCTATATCGTTGATTATAACAACATGTTTGGCACCAGCTATTCGACAAAAGACAGTGAATCTTTTCAAAAATATGCCCAAAACATAAGCAAACGTTTAAAAGACCGTGAAAAGGAAAACTTCGACAATGAGAAAGACCGTTTAGATATTGTCATCGTAGTCAATATGATGCTTACGGGTTTTGATGCCAAAAAAGTAAATACGCTTTATGTAGATAAAAACTTGAAGCAACACGGCTTAATACAGGCGTTTTCAAGAACCAATAGAATCCTTGGAGAACAGAAGTCACAAGGAAACATTTTGTCCTTTAGAAACCTCAAAAAAGCCACTGACGATGCGATTACTTTGTTTTCTAACAAAGATGCCATTGAAGTGGTTACGATGCCTGATTATGAAAAAATAGCGGAGAAGTTTGATGAAGCTTTGAAACTCTTACGAGAAATAACACCAACCTACCAAAGTGTAAATGATTTGGAAAGCGAAGAAGCCGAAGCCCAATTTGTACAAGCCTTCCGAAAATTGATGCGAGCAATGAACGTATTGCAATCTTACACCGATTTTGATTGGGAGGATTTACTAATTGATGAGCAGGAATTTGAAGATTATAAAAGCAAGTATTTAGACTTATACGAAAAGGTAAAACGAGATAACGAAAAGCAAAAAACTTCGATTCTCGATGACATCGATTTTGAATTGGAATTAATCCACAGAGACCAAATCAACGTTGCCTATATCATAAAATTATTAGCCCAATTAAAAGGCGAAAAAGCATCGGCAGCCGCTGCACAAAGAAAAGCCATCATTGATTTATTGGGTGGCGATATTCAACTAAGAAGCAAACGAGAACTCATTCAGAAATTTATCGATGAGAATATGCCACACATCAATGACGGCGACAACATTGAAGACGAATTCGAGAAATTCTGGCAAGACCAAAAAGTACTCGCATTAGGCAAACTATGTGAGGACGAACATCTGGACAAAGCCCAATTCAAATCACTTATAGACGCCTACATCTACAGCGGCAGAGAACCCATAAAAGACGAAGTTTTTCAATGCTTAGACAACAGACCAAGCATCTTACAAGCCCGAGTTATTGGCGATAGAATCATTGCTAAAATGAAGGAGTTTGTGGAGGTTTTTGTGAAGGGGATGGTGGCGTAACAATAAAAAAATAACCTATGAAATTCGGATTAAGAATACCTTCAATCACTAAAAGAATTGCGGCACGCACATCGGTTAAAAGAATAGTCCGAAATGAATTGGGGCTCAAAGTGCCTCGTGGCTATGGATGGGTAACAAATCCCCATAAATTTATATACAACAAAGTATATAACAAAACCACAACTGGCACTGGCTGTATGCTTACTTTGTTGGTTTTAATTGCTATTCCTCTGGGATTGGTTTTGCTATTGGTGAATTAATTGTCAAAATCACTTTTGTTTTTTTCCAGGGTAGTCATCACGTAATTCTTCAGGTACTGTTTGAATTTAGCAGAACCAATTATTTCCACCTCATCGAGCAATCCCAATACAAACCGAATTAAGGGCTTGGGGTTGTTAATCTTCAACTTTAATCGGTAATGGCCTGTTTTGGGTTCCTGTTTGACAAAAGGAATAGCCATAGGGTATTCTTGTTTGAGGAGCACAAAAGCCCTTACATTGAGCCTGATGTCGATTTGAAAGGGCAGGCCGTTTAAGGCTGTAAAGCCAAAGGCATCGGGTTGGTCAAACTGGTGTTGGTCTTGGTGTTCGTA
>JBIKPM010000242.1:0-3902 GCA_044357435.1 Flavobacterium sp.
TGCCAAAGTGGTCGACGAGGCCATATCCTCCGATAGTCCAATATCGCCCAAAAAGAACGTCATTTATTTACTGACTTTAATTATAGGATTAGGCATTCCGTTTCTCATTATTAATATCCGAAATTTACTGGACACCAAAATCAAAACAAGGGAAGATATAGAAAAAACCAAAGGGATTCCCTTTATAGCGACTGTACCATTGGCTGAAAACAATGAAGTTTTGGCCAAAAATAGCCGGTCAAGCTCCGCAGAATCCCTTCGGATTGCAACCAGCAATATCGAATTTATGGTTAGTGGCGTAAAAGAAGGAATGGCCAAAACCATATTTGTCACCTCTACTTTACCAGGAGAGGGTAAAACCTATATTGCCATCAATCTGGCCACTTCTATCGCAGAAACCAGCAAAAAAGTATTATTGATTGGACTTGATTTGCGCGCCCCAAAAATCAAATCCTATTTTAATGTCGATGAATCCATTAATGGATTGAGCGCTTATTTATCTAAAAAGAACCAAAACATTCACGATTATATTCGGCCTTCAGGAATTGAAAATCTGGATTTATTGCCCTCTGGAATCATACCGCCAAATCCCGTTGAGTTATTGAAAAACAGTTCAATTGATGCCCTATTTGATCAACTCAAAAAAGAATACGATTATATTTTGGTTGATACCGCTCCCGTTAGTTTGGTTGTGGATACGATATTGATTGCTAAAAATGCAGATGCGTTTGTATATGTGATTCGATCCAATTATTCTGAAAAGCGCACGTTGAAATTGATTAAATCCTATTACAAAGAAAAAAAGTTGCCTAACATGGGACTGCTATTAAACGGCGTAAAATCTAAAAAAGCCTATGGCTATGGCTATGGTTATGGCTATGGCTATGGTTATGGCTATGGGGAAAACTCAGAAACAAAAAGAAAAGTTTGGTACAAAGAGTTGCTTGAAAAAATACAGGATTCGTTTAAGGCCTAATACGATTTCCGCTGCGGCAACACTATGCGATAGCTGAAAAGAAAAATTAACTTTTAGGAAGAAATACATCGGGACTTCTGCACTGGTTCTTTAACCTCTTCGGGTTTAGTTCCTTGGAGTTTTGGCGGTATTTTTTTATTACAGATTTCACAAATTGACACCGATTTTCAGGTGTCAATCTGTGAAATTTTCTTTTTTTAGTAATCCGTCTTCAGCTCTTTCCGAGGTTGTTTAATGCACAAACAATATCCGTTCTACGGTCCAATACAAAGAAACACAACCAAATGATATTGGAAATAGGGTAAACGATGCATAGTTAGCAACGCTGATGACGAATAACAAAACAACAAGAGTGATTTTTTTATCATTTTTTAATAGATTTTGACTTTCTGTAATTGGAATAGGAATTCAGAATTGAATTGTAGGATATAAAACGAACAAAAAGGTTTAATCAATACCTAAATAAATCAGAAGATTTAAATTTTAGTCCTGAAAAAAAATGAACTAATGACACCCACAATCTTCCCCACAATTTTTGTCCGATTTTTTTCTTTTAAAAAAGAATTTTCTAAATAAAAAAACTACGGCAATTCCTAAAGTGACGTAAGCTAAAATTTCTTGAAACATAACTACTTTATTTTAAGATTTGGTAAGCAAAAAAGGCTATGATATAAGCAAATCCGCTCATGAAAATGAGTTGTCCCAAAGGCCATTTCCAGGAATTGGTTTCTTTTTTTGTGATGGCAAGTGTGCTGGCACACTGCATCGCAAAGGCATAAAATAACAATAAAGAAATACCGGAAGCAAAGTTAAAAATTTTATTTCCTGTTTCAAGATTCACCTCGGATTTCATTTTATTTTTTATGGTGTCTTCAGTATCGCTTCCACCAACGCTGTAAATGGTAGCCAGCGTGCCCACAAAAACCTCTCTTGCGGCAAACGAACTAATAATGGCAATACCTATTTTCCAATCGTAACCCAAAGGCGAAATAACGGGTTCAATGGTTTTTCCCATAACGCCAATATACGAATGCTCTAGTTTATAGGAAGCGATTTTGTTTTCTAGTTCCGAAGAGGATAAACGGGTATTTTCTACTTTTGAAAGCAAAATTTCTTTTGCATTATTGAATTTCTTGCCGGGACCATAGGAAGCCAAAAACCATAAAACCACTGATATGGCCAAGATTATTTTTCCTGCCCCAAAAACGAAAGCCTTCGTTTTTTCGATGACGTTTATCGCCACGTTTTTAAACATGGGCAATTTGTAATTGGGCATTTCGACCACAAAGAACGTTTTACACTTTAGATGAAGTACTTTATTCAATACAAAAGCCGAAAATATTGCCATTCCAAAGCCCAAAAGATATAAAAACATCAATGTCAATCCCTGCATATTTACAATTCCAAACGCCCGCTTGTCCGGGATTACCAGTCCTATAATAATAGCATATACCGGCAATCTTGCAGAGCAAGTCGTAAACGGGGTTACTAGAATTGTGATCAATCGCTCTTTCCAATTCTCAATATTTCGTGTTGCCATAATGGCCGGAATGGCACAAGCAGTCCCAGAAATAAGTGGCACTACACTTTTGCCGGAAAGTCCAAATTTGCGCATAATCTTATCCATCAAAAAAACCACTCGGCTCATATAGCCACTTTCTTCGAGAATGGAAATAAACAAGAATAAGAAAGCTATTTGGGGAATAAATATCAAAATACCACCAATTCCCGGAATAATCCCCTGTGAAATTAAAGCAGTAAAGGTACCGGCAGGTAATTTCTCTTTTGCCAAGGAACTTAAATGGGCAAAAGTAGTGTCAATAAAATCCATTGGAACTTTAGACCATTCAAAAATAGATTGGAAAATCCCGAACAAGATGAAAAAGAAAATCAGGTAACCAAAAATTTTATGTGTCAGTACCCTGTCCAATTTACTTCTGAAATCTTTAGCTGACAAAACATCTATCTTTTGCCCAACTTTCAGGATGTCATTGATGAATTGGTATCGTTTTATGGTCTCTTTTTGTTGCAATCTTTTTAACTCTGAATCAGTTTTTGTAAAGGATTCATTTTTAAGCACCTTTCTATTTAAATCCACAAAATTGACGTCTTGGGTAATTACTAGCCAAAGTTTATACAAGGACTGGTTTGGGAACGTTTTTCTAAGATTATTGAAATAAACTTCGTCAATTGTCGAAGCATTCAAGCAGGGCTCGGTAGAAATGCTTTTGTAGGTGGTAATCAGTTTTTTCAGTTCTTCAATTCCAGTGCCTTTTCGGGAGCTTACAAGCGCGATTTTGGTTTTCAATTGATCTTCGAGAAACGGGATATCCAATGAAATTCCTTTGTATTTCATTCGGTCAATCATATTGATGACCAAAATGGTTGGGATTTCCAAGTCTTTTATTTGGGTGAAAAGCAATAAATTGCGCTTCAAATTTTCCACTTCACTAACCAGCAAAATAACATCAGGGTAGAGTTTGTGTTTCTTATTGAGCAATAATTCGATGACTACATTTTCGTCGACTGAGCTTGCATTTAGGCTGTAAGTTCCAGGCAAATCGAGCACATTTGCTTTGATAGTATTGGATAACTTGCAAAAGCCGAGTTTTTTTTCCACAGTGATGCCGGGATAATTTCCAACCTGTTGGTTCAATCCGGTAAGTTGGTTAAAAACCGAAGTTTTACCCGTGTTTGGATTCCCTATTAAAGCGACATTGATATTTTCCTTGCTCATTTCAACTTATTTTTGCTTCGCCAGATCGTTTGGTGTACTCGGGTTAATAATTTCAACTTCAATTTCACGAGCAGTTTCGATGCGAATGGCAAGGTGGGAACCATTTATATTCAAATACAAAGGATCGCCAAAGGGGGCAATTTGAAGTAATTCGACCCTATTTCCGGGCAAGCAACCCATTTCAAGTAA
>JBIKPM010000243.1:0-3881 GCA_044357435.1 Flavobacterium sp.
TAAACATTCCCATAATATTTTTGGATTCCTTTCTGAAAGAAAAGAGCCGATATGTGCCAAAGAAAATTTTGCGTCCAAGGCTTGTTTCTCAACTTTTTCCGTATCATAACCATTGGTAATGACTGTAACTGGTTTGGCTGTTATGGATTTAAACTCTGCTCTTGTACTATTGCTGGTCACGATAATAGAGTCAGCCGAATTCAGTACTTGATATTCCAGTTCTTTGTGTTTCTTGGTAGCATAATTAGATAATCTTAAGGATTTATGATAGCCAATGGTTGTCCATGGATCACGAAAATCTGCAAACCATTTTATATCCATTTTTTTTTTTAATTCCAATCCAATAAGATGCAAACTATGTGGTGGTCCCGAAGTGACAATCGTGTCGATATTATTTTCGACAATGTATTTTTCCAAAAATTTAACCGACGGTTTTACCCAAAAAACTCGGGCATCTGGAATAAACAAATTGCCCCGAATCCAAAGAAATACTTTATCCAAAAAAGATTGTTTTTTCTGGTTGGGAATAATCCCTGAATTCATTTTTTTGGTTTTATTCTTCGAAAGAAACGAAGCCAATTGATAAGGTTCGAAGATTTTGTGCTTTAAAATAATCGCCTTGTCTGAAACCTCTTTTTCTAAATTCTCGTCAACAATAGGATAGGTCGGATTCTCCGGAATATAAACAATGGGCTGAACGCCAAAATCCGGTAAATATTTCACAAATTTCAACCAACGCTGTACGCCTGGTCCGCCAGCTGGAGGCCAATAATAGGTTATGATAAGAAGTTTTTCTGGTTTCAAGTTTAAGATTTAAGGTTTAAACTTTTCTTCCTTTCAAGATAAACACCACCTATCAATAAAAACAACATTCCTAACGAACTAAAAAGCGCAATTATGCTTCCTGTTTGTACTACTTTAGGCTCAAACTTGAATTCTATGGTGTGTTTTCCTGCTGGAACATCCAGTCCTCTTAACGTGTAATCTACTCTGTAAATAGTAGTTTCTTTTCCATCTATCGTTGCTTCCCAACCGTCTTTATAATAGACTTCCGAGAAGACCGCAAAGCCGTCATTTGGATTACTTGATGTATATTTTAAATGGTTTGGTTTGTACAAATCAAGTTTAATGGTAGCCAAACTGTCACGGGTGAAATTATTTTTTATCCCTCGTGATGCAACCGAATACGAATCACTAACTTCAGTTGGACCAATAAGAGCAATATCTTTGGTATTAATTTTATCCAAAGATTTCATTTCTTCATCCGCTGAATTTACATTTTGAATTTTCAAAACAAACCATGCATTCCCATTGGCATTCGGGTTTTGAACTGGAAACGCAACTCCGGTTGAATCGGTTTGAATAATGTATTTCACGTTCAACATATTGAGCATCTCGATGTTATTTTTGGCAATTTGGTAATCGAATAATTGTTGCATTCTTCGAGGTTTCACTGCACTGTAACCACCTATCGATTTATGGAAATAAGAGGCCCTTGCACTTGACATATTTCCAGAAACTTCAAAAACTCTATAGTGAGTGGTGTCCTGTAAAATCTGTGCATCCGCAGGCGTTTCCTGAAAAGGAACTTCGACTTCTCTTTTGCTTACAAAATCTTTTCCTGAAACATATTTTTTGTCCACAAAAAACAAATCAAAAATCATCAACAATCCCACTAAAATGATTGCCGTATTCTGAGCCAATTTATTTTTGATGAACAACCATAAAACTCCAGCCACAAGCAAAATTAAAAATCCAGAACGCAATAAATCAGCCGAATAAAGAGTCATTCTGTCTTCTTTGAGCGCATCCACAAATGCAGGTCCATAACTTTCCCTAAAATAACCATCGTTAGCTCCCGCAAAACTGAAACTGCCTTTCAATAAAAGCAAGCCAATAATAATTCCAAAACATACCGCGGCAGATTGCCACAAGGCTTTGAACTGAGTTTCTTTTTCCAATTTAAAAAAGGATTGCAAACCCATAATGGCCAAAACTGGAAAACACAATTCCAAAATAACCTGAATCGAAGAAACGGCCCTGAACTTGTTGTACATTGGAACAGTGTCAATGAAAAAATCGGTCAATATAGAGAAATTTTTTCCCCAAGAAAGCACTAATGCAACAATGGCTCCGGAAAGGAAAACATATTTAATTTTTCGCTTATCGGCGAATAAAGCCAAAATTCCCAAAAAGAAAACCACAATTCCGATGTAAGCCGGTGCAGCCACAATAGGCTGATCGCCCCAATAGGTTGGCATTCCCGAAACAAAATCACTGGCTTGCGCTTCCGGAACTCCTTGCTCCATCATAAATGTATACATTTTGCTGTCTTTTCCAAGTGCTTCACTATTCGAACCGCCAAAAAGTCTTGGCGCAATTAAATTGAAACTTTCGGTCATCCCATAACTGTATTCCGTAATGTAATCGTGGGACAAAGCACTATTGCCAACGTTTTTTGAACCATCAGAATTAAAAGATAATTCGCTTTTTCCTCGGGTACTGAAATCTGTATATTCAGCTGTGGCCAATAAGTTCGTGGCATTAGCTCCAATGGCAAAAATCCCGGCTATTGCCAAAACTCCAAATGAAGTCAATAGCGATTTATATTCCTTTTCTTTTACTGCCTGATAAATAAAATAACCAGAAAGAACCAACAGGAAAATTAACAAATAATAGGTCATTTGAAAGTGGTTTGCATTGATTTCTAGTGCTACGGCGAACATCGTCAGCAAACCTCCCCAAGTATATTTCTTTTGAAAAACCAAAATAAAGCCGGCAATAACCAGCGGCATATACCCAATCGCGTGGGCTTTGGCATTATGCCCAACACCTAGAATAATTATTAAATAAGTAGAAAAACCGAAAGCCAAAGCCCCGAAAAATGCTTTGAGCGGATCCACTTTTAAAACTAAAAGCAATCCATAAAAACCGAGGAAATACAAAAACAAATAGTCGGCAGGACGAGGCAAAAAACGGATAGCATCATCAATCATACCGATGTAATCGTGAGGATATTTGGCCCCTAATTGATACGTTGGCATTCCGCCAAAGGCTGAATTTGTCCAATACGGCTCTACGTGTTCCGAAGCCCTAAAGTCGTTTTGCTCCTTTGCCATTCCCGTATATTGCGCAATATCTGATTGGAAGATTTGCTTTCCTTGCAAAACAGGGTAAAAATAAATAAGGGAAACGAGTATAAAACCAATTAGGATAAGGGCGTGTGGATATAACTTTTGAAGTTGCTTCATTTTATAATTAGGATTTTGGATTTCCAAATTTAGGATTTAATTGGAATTATATCCGTTTGATTTTGTATTAAATATGACTCCGTATTTTTTTACTTTTGAAATGTCCTACTTAATAAGGTGAATTATTTTGGGGGTTTACTAATTCCTCCAAGAGTTAGGGGCTATTATTCTAATTCTTCATAATCCACATAATCCCCCACTTTTTTAGTTTCACGAGGTTTTTTAGCATTGGGAGCATTATAAATAACCTCCTCATTATTTGGTGTTTTTTTCCAAGAATTATCTTGCGACTGTTGCTGCTGTTTTTGGAAATTCTCACCCGCTTTTTCCACCACTTTTTTAACCAACAATGGCAAAAACAACCTCGCCAAAAATTTAAAAATATAATAAAAAGCAAGAAAGTAAAATAATGCTTTTATAAAACCATTGAAAGAAGCTGTTTGCATAAACAAATAATTTTTCGCAAAATTAACAATTCCAACGTTCAAAATTAAAATATCATTCTTAAATAAATAATAAAATATAGTACATTTGAAAAGCATTTTTACTTTTTAAGCAAACAAAAATAATATGTTCAAGATCAAAACCTTAGTTGCCGCAGCTTTTTTTAGTATTCCAACTATCCATTAT
>JBIKPM010000041.1:0-11180 GCA_044357435.1 Flavobacterium sp.
ACTCTATCAAATTGAACCAGATGCTACTTCAATTCCATTATGGCGAGTGGGCGGACCTATCACGGCTACCTCTTCTATTTATTCAAGGTTTGCAAGAGGATTTGAACACGCAACGGGCAAAGATGCGATGTACTTCAAACTTCATGAAGGTTTTTCTCAAGATAATAAACCTAAAATAATGTCGATAACTGTGGTTTGGTATGATTCCATTGAAGGTTCTAAATGGAAACTTGATTATGATGCAGGAAACGAAACTATGAAGACAGCAATGACCATAACTGGAAAAGGGGACAAAAAATGGCACCATGAGGTGGTAACCATCAAAGATGCCGTTTTCAAATATGGTGGAACAAAAGGGGCTGACTTTGTATTATTGAATGCTGATGAAAAAGATGATATATTTAGCCTTGTAGAAGTTCACCGTGGAGAACAAGAGCTTCCTCTATTAAGACCTCAAGAAGAGAATCGTGCTTTCAAGGGTAGTGCTAAAGGAACCAAATATGGAAAAGGCGAAAACATGGTCAAAGGGGATAAAGAGAAGAAAAATAAAAAAAATAAAAAAGATAAAAAAGATAAAAAAAGTAAAAAAGAAGATAAAACTGAATAGGTTAAGTTTAGAAAAGCAAAACAACTAAAAATGGTTTGTTAAATTTTATCCATTAAATAAATGGCTGTATCATATTCAAATTGATACAGCTATTTTTTTTAGCCTTAATTATAAATTTAAGAAGTAATTATTTTCATTTTTAATAGTGTTAAATTATTTCTCAAGCTTGGGAAAAGGCATTTTTTCTATTTGAAATGACCTGTTTCTTATTGGAAAAAAGGTGTTATGATTATTATAAAAATAATCAATGCTTTAAATTGAGTTTAGAAGCTCCAATAGATTTTTTTGCCTGTTTTTTCTCTTACAATTTTTGAATTGTATTAAAAAACTTACTTTGAACGGAATATTTAAATAACTGCTTAAAAATAAGTAGCTTAACTATTGTTTCTCTCTTTGTTTTTAAACTCATTTAATTAAAAAACTTTAAAATGAAACAAATTTATACTACATATGAGACTATTTGAAACTATATAAAAAAAGGTCTACAGTAAATTTGTAACCAAGATCAAGGAGGATATAAAAATTGAGTTTAATAAAAATCACAAAATAAGATTAGAATTTTTAATCAAGTCTTAATTTGTAAAATGAAGCTAAACTGTTTTTCAATGAGCTTTGTCAAAAGCTAAAACAAAACTAAAATACATATTCATAAAATTAAATGTAATAAATAAAATGACAAGAAAAATTAAAAAAACAGTTACGACACTTTCAATAGTATTTTTAAACGTTTTAATGTCTTTTGCCGGAACAACTCAGCAATGGAAAGAGATTAAGGTTGATGTTAAGGCTAACGGAACGGTGTCGACTACTAAAAACTTAAAAGAAATTGAGAATGGCTTTCAACAGTTGTCAATATCGCTATCTAATAATGGAAATAAACCAATTACAATACAAAAAATTTCTGTCAGTATTCCGATTGAGGCACAGTTGTCCGACAATTTGGATATGGTTTATGGAGGAAGTTGTATGGGGCGTACACCTTTGCTTAAACAGAAGGTAGGCAGTCAAACAAATCGTAGTTGGAGTCATATGTATGAGATGTTAAGATTATCGGACGGTCAATATTTATTTGCAGGTTCAACTTCTTGGAGAATATTTATGCCGAATTTCACATTAAAAGAAGGTGCTTTCGAAGTATGGTCTGATGGAGAAGGCAAGCAACTAAAACCAGGCCAGACTATACAATATGAACAAATCGTTCTTAAACGTGCTAACAACTGGCTTGAATTACTTGATCAATTTGGAACGGCGATTGCTGCCGAAAATAAAATTACAAAACTCAAACCTGCCGATTTCAAAGGTTGGGCAACTTGGGATTATTATGGTAGAGTATTCACCCCAAAAGATATTTATGGTAATATGGACCAATTGAATCAATTGGCTCCCGAGGTAAACATGATTCAAATTGATGGTGGATGGTGGACCGAACGAGGAGATTATAAAACTTTGCACTCAGGTCTTTTACCCGGCGGTCTCAAGGAGATTGTTAGCCGGATTACGGCCGAAGGAAAAACTCCAGGAATACATTTTGATGGGTTTAGAGGTGATGAAGCATCTGACATTTATAAAACTCATCCTGAGTACTTCCTTCATGATCAGGATGGAAAGTTGGTTGTCGAAGAGAATGAAAAAGCAGACAAAGTCATGCATTATATTTACTTTGATTACTCCCATCCAGGAGCAAGGGCACATATCGCAGATTGCATAAAAAACATGAAGGATAATTGGGGAATTCGTTATTTCAAGGTGGATTTTATGCGTTACGGCCTCGAGAATGATATCAAAATTAAAAGCAAACACGTTAAAAGTTTCAAAGCCTACGACCCTACAATAACAGGGGTAGAACGTTTTCGTTTAGGGATGAAAACCATGCGGGAAGCAATGGGGGATGATGTCTATTTCTTGGGCTGTTCTGCTGTTTTTGGTCCAACTATTGGGTTTGTAGACGGTATGCGAACTGGTGGAGACATCAATCCTATCTACCAAGCTTTTCCTGAACGTTGTCTGGGGAACCTAAGTAACTTTTACCTCAGTGGTAAGGTATTTAATGGCGATGCCGATTACCTCGTTTTCCGCGAATCCATAGACGAAGATGCAACAGTGTCTCAAGAAGATGTAAAACATGGACATAGTATGACGATGAATGAAGCTCAAATGTGGGCGGATTTTAATAAACTATACGGTACTGCCCGTTTGCAAAGTGATAATTTGATAACACTTCGCCCAGAACGTAAAGCATTAGCAAAAGAAGTTTTTGAGTTTCCTGCAATGGAAGAGACCGTTCCATTGGATTTTTGGAAGCATGGTACTAACAAGCAGGATGGGTTCGAGTTAATAATTGCCCGAAAGGATAAAGACATTTACCTTGGTGTTTTCAATTGGGGTGATAAACCTAAAGAATATGAATTGAAAGCTTTTGGAAAAACAAGTCCCGTTCTTTTAGAAGGTCGTCATTCTCAAATCATAAAATACGAAGGCGAAAAATCATTTGATGAACTATGCGAGAACATGAAATCGTTCTAAGGTGTTTGGTATTAAATTTTGATATTAAAAGAATTAAACTTAAAAAAAATGAAAATTAGTCACAAATTTATCTTCTTCTTTTTAATACTATCAGTAGTTTCTGTTAGTTGTTACGCTCAGTCAACTCAATCTGCACTGGATGAAGTTGCGAAATATAAAAGTAAGGGGTACAATGTGTTATTCGTTGCCATTGACGATTTGAATGACTGGGTAGGTTGCCTAGGAGGTAACTCACAAGTAAAGACCCCAAATATTGACAAATTTGCCAAGCAGCAAGCAATGGTGATGAACAAAGCGTATAGTCCATCCTCGGTTTGTTGTCCATCCCGCTCAGCTTTGCTGACAGGAAAAAGAGTTGCCTCTACCGGAGTTTACGGTAATGGACAAAATCTTAAAGATGCTCCGAAAGCCAAAGATGTTGTTACTTTACCTGAATATTTTGGAAAGCATGGCTATTACACCCTCTCTGCAGGTAAAGTATTTCATAAACACCCCACAGATAAAGGATTAGATCACGGTCAATGGGCTTATCAAGAATTTGCAGATCCAAGTGGTTCTGATCATGGTATACTTTGGAAAGAGACACCACCTAAGGTTGAAGGGGTTAAAAATAGCGGATCAGACTTTGTTTGGGGAGCCAGCAAAGGGCCTGTGGAAAAAACCAAAGATTATGTTGCCTGCAAATGGGCAGCCGATCAGTTGCAACGTGATTTTGATGGGAAACCATTTTTTCTAGCGCTTGGTATATCCAAACCCCACTTGCCTTGGATTGTACCACAGCAATTTTATGACATGTATCCTTTGGATAAAGTGATACCTGTTGCCCTGAAAAGTGATGACCTCAAGGATATTGTGGACAAGAATGGAAAACAATTATTTAAACCAGATCCACGTTTTGAGTTAACTGACAAAGCCAACTTACATAAGGAGGTACAACGCGCTTATATGGCCAATATCAGTTATGTAGATTATTGTCTTGGAGTTTTATTTGATGCACTTGATAAAAGTAAATATGCCAATAACACCGTCGTAATGATTTGGGGAGACCATGGCTGGCATCTTTCAGAAAAGATGAAATACGGTAAAACGGACCTTTGGGAAGAATCCGCTCGTGTACCATTTATTGTTAGCGTACCGGGAGTTACAACACCAAATGCAAAAACAGATGGAGTAGTTAATTTATTGGATATGTATCCTACACTCATAGAATTATGTGGTCTGCCTAAAAACGCAGAAAACGAAGGAATCAGTTTTGCACCATTACTAAAAAATCCGAAGATGAAGTGGAATACTCCTACTTTGACTACTTATCAATTTAAAAACCATTCCCTTACTGACGGGCGTTACCGTTATACTTGGTACGGAGGGAGAGCTAATGGAGCTGAAGAACTCTATGACCATTCCATCGACCCATTGGAACATAATAATCTGGCTTCGAATTCTAAATATAAAGAAATCATTACCCGTTTTCAAAAATACCTGCCAAGTCACAATGAACCGAATTCACCTAATAACAAACTTTCAGGTGAAGACAAAAAAAAGATGACCAAAGGCAAGAAAAAAGATAAAGAAGAAGAATAGTTTTAAATTCAAAACCCAAGAGAATTAATTTAATTTGTATTTTATTGATTTTTTTTATAAATGGTTATAGATATAAGTTCTCGATACACTTAGCTCAAGAG
The DNA here is from genome assembly GCA_044357435.1 of Flavobacterium sp. Taxonomy (GTDB): domain Bacteria; phylum Bacteroidota; class Bacteroidia; order Flavobacteriales; family Flavobacteriaceae; genus Flavobacterium. Next base: position 4,813 of record JBIKPM010000041.1, read on the forward strand.
CTGAAGTGTATCGAGAATCTTTTTTAATGAATAGCTATTATGCTGTAGTGTTCCTGTGTAAAATTAAGTTCGAACTAACGAAGAATTATTGTCAAAACTACCTACATTCAACAAATAAATGTCTATTAACAAATAAAAATATGATTTTTAAAAAAAGGATTCACTTGAGTCCACTATTTTTGTTTATTCTACTCCTTCAATTCAGTCTAAAGGCAACTGGACAAGAGGTTGAATATCCTTTTTGGGGGAAATATGTAAAAACTCCTAATGGTGAGGCAAAGCCAGACGTTTGGATGACTGGAGATCATATAAAGGAAGGATGGGATTGGAGTTTAACACCCAATACGAAAGCAAGTCCCAAAGGGCTTATAGGTATGGCTAGAGTTTTGAATAGTAAATCGCTCAATTCACTTTCACAACTACCGAAAATAAATTTTGAGTGCAATCCTATTGTAGATATTTGGTTTCATTGGAATACCATTGAAGCTGTTGAGGGTGTTTATGATTTTTCCCCAATTAAAAATGCTGTTGATGTCGCAGCGAAGCGAGGTTATGGGAGTTGTATTCGATTGATGACTTCCAGAACGGCATCAGCCCCAGACTGGCTTAAATCAAAATACCAAGTTCCTTCTATTCGTAGCCAAAAAAAGGGAATAGAAAGGGAGGAGAATTACGATCTTGCCAACCCTCTTTTTCATGATAAGTATCGAGCGCTTATTGCCGCCTTCGGCAAATCGGGTATTCCTGCGATGAAGGAGGTTAAAGGTCTTTATGTAGGCTACGCCTCGCCATCACTAGGGGATGAAGGAATTGGTCCTCACGGAGTCAATCCAGATACAGTACAACATGTTAGAGAACGTCTCGATGCTTGGGAAGCCATTACTAAAGGGATCGAATACAAAGTGTATATGGGAGGAAACTGTAATTATGGATTTTCCAAAGGTTTTGGTGTGCGTCGTGGATTTGTTGAGATGTATCTTTATCAAATACCTTCTCCCGAAATTGGGCAGATTCTAGACAAAAATGGTTATTTAGTATTAAATGAGAGTTGTCCACTTATTGCCAAAGAAGCCCTTCACGGCGAAGTCAATGAAGAATATGATGAAAGGTGGGCAACCCCAGCCACTCAAAATCGATACGGAAACTCCACTGATTCATTTCCTTATCGCTATTTCACTTCCAGTCTTCGAATGTTACAAATGAGAGTAAATTTGGCTTGTTATCCTAACTTTACTCTAATTCCGGCAATGGTTCCCTGGATGAGTCTCGAAGTGGGTCGTACCGCCAAGACGGCACCAGATGCTTGGTGTTTTCTTAGAGAAAGTTATTTAAAAGGTAAGGTTGGTGCTGTAAAGAACTTTGAGAGATGGGTTTTTCAGCGTGATTCTCCTGGTTATGAAACTACTGCTGTTGTTAAAATCAATCAGGCTAATAAGATGCATTGGGTGGAACCCGGAAAATACTATGATTATATAGCTAGAACTGGTGATAAAATAGGGTTCAATGTAGATGAAAACTTTCTCAACGGGAAACAGCAGAAAGTGGCCATCAAAATTAGCTATATTGACGAGGGTAAAGGGGAATGGTTATTGTCTTTTAACGGAGCTAAAGGGACCGAATCACGGACTGTGAAATGTTTAGACTCAAAAAAACTTCTGACTACCACTTTTTTTATAGAAGCTGATTTTAATCAGAAAAAGAATTCTCGTTATGATTTCGAATGTTTGGCACAAAAAGGATTGAAACCCATAGTTAGCTTTGTTAGGATAGTTAAACTCTAAAGTTTTTTTTAAATTTGAAATTGGAATACTAAAAAATTAAAGCTTAAATAAATGAAAATCACTCACAAATTTTTTCTCCTTTTTTTACTGGTATCTTTTGTGTCTATTTGTGGTTATGCCCAGTCCCAAAAAGGATATGGTATATCTAGTTGGGCAGGGTGGAAACCGGGGCAAATTTCGAAAGCAAATTGTCCGGAACTTCGGAGTGTTCCTCTGATCCTCCAGTGGAATTCACTCGAATTGACGCCTGGAAATTATGAATTCGATGAGAAAATTGGAAATCCACTTAAAGAAGCAGCTAAAGAGGGTTTTTCCGTAACACTTATGATTTGGGTTGGACCCCATGCTCCAGAATGGATTTATGAAAAAGGGGTTCCATTAGTTATTACTGACAGAAAGGTTAATGCTTTGGGGCAGAAGACGGATGGCCAAAAAAAATATCCTTACTATTTGCATCCAGAATACAAAAAGGGATTTTTCAGTTTGATTACTGCTTTCGGAAGTTATGTTAGTGCGCTACCGCTAAAATTGCGTCAAAGTATTGTTTTTGTCCAATGTGCCGAAGGATCTACAGGTGATGGTGAACCCTATAAGGGAGCCCCAATCGATAAAAAATATGAAATTTCAAAAGAAGTATGGAACCAATTTCGACTAGAATCTTGGTCGTGTTACCAAAACGCCTTTCCCGGTATCCCAATTCTGGTGAACTCTGATTCTAATGGAAATTTAGAATCCCAATGGCTATTGGATAATATGGAGGTCATCGCCTTAAAGCAAGGAATGTTTAGCCACGGCTATTATGTTAGTGATAATGACAAACGTCTGGCCAAGCTAGAGTTTATAGAGGCTGAAGCAAAAAAACGCGAAAAAAGGGTACTTACTCGTGGAGAAATGGATGGCGAATTGTTTGAAATGGGCTGGTCGAACCGCAATATTCCTCAAGCACTCTACTGGTCGGGAATTTTTGCTTCGCATTGCCGACTCGATATTTGGAATGTTCCAACGCAAGCATTAATGGAGAAAGATAACTTACCCGCTTGTGTTTTTTTTAATAAATATGCGGGTCATAAGGATCCGGCGACCTCGCCTTCCGCATTCTGTGCTTTGAGGGATGGGCTCGATGCTTCAGACTTCAATCGCTTTCCAGCTGAAACATATGGGGGAAAGCCAGAAAATAAAAAAGATCCTGAGCGCTATCTTAATATAGCTAAGGCTTTTGCTGCCTATGGTGCGCGAATGGATGATCCGCAAAAAGCAGTTGGTGGTGGAATGGACAACCGCAAGAGCAAAGGGGTAAATGATGTAGGATGGGGAACCTTGCCGAATAACTATTCCCGTTTTCTGACTCAAATAGAGATAGGGACCGGTGATGTAGGGTATTGGAATATCGACGAATCCATCTATGGTCGTTTTGGCCGTGGTTTTGAACATCAATCTGGAAAGAAACAAATGCGATTTCGTCTCGATCCAACTTTTAATGCCAAGACTTTAAAAGTAAGTGTAACCTACCTCGATAAGGGCAAGGGAGTCTGGTCAATTGGACAGTCTAGTCAAGAAAAAGTTACTCTTGTTCAGAATACAAATAGTGGAAAATGGATAACCAAGAGTATCATGTCGTCCGGTTTTAAGGAGTTATCACTGAATTATGTTTCAGGAGACGATACCCTATTCCACCTAATTGAAGTGGATAGGATAGAACTCCCAATTAGGTGAAAACCATTTTTTTCTAAATGGGATTAAAAATAATCGACAGAGTTCTGAATTTAAACGATGCTTTCTTGAATTTTATTCTTTTATCAAATATAAAAAAATTCCGCAACGTCAGGAGGCATTTAACTTACCACGCGAAAGGATTCCGGGAGCGGGGTGTATCGCCCTACAAAGGTTGGATTTCAGGAGAACAAAGAGGAGTAAAAGTAAGAAGCACTTTTATATTTCCTATATCAATAAAGTCGGCTAACTAAAATAATTTTCTCATTCATAATTTGACATAAATACAAATAAAATCTAAATTAACATACTAATTAACCTATATTCTATGAAATCAATTTTATTTTCTTTAGTTTTTCTTTTTATTCCAAAAATAGTTACTTCACAAGTATCAAAAAACAACGAATTATTTTTTTCTCCAACCGATAAACTGATCTATTTAGACTCAACTAACGAAGCAACCAAATCAAAGGAGTATGTTTATCTCAGAGTAATCAGAGATTCCAAATTAATCCAGAAAAGTTATACCGTTCAAGAGTATTATCGTTCAGGGGAAATGCGGATGGAAGGAACTTTAGAAAATTATAACGGAAACACAAAAGAAGGAATATTTACATATTATTATAAAAACACCAATAAAAAATCACTAACTAATTATGTAAAAGGTCAAAAAAACGGAATTAATCTTGAATGGTATGAAAATGGTTCTAAAAAATCTGAAGGCGAATATATTGAGGATGAAAAAAAAATGATTCCAATATATAAAATAAATCAATTTTGGAAAGTGAATGGCGTACAGACAGTTATTAATGGCAATGGAATTTTTGAAGATAAAGACGAAAACGAATATTCAAAAGGAGAAATAAAAAACGGCTATAAAGAAGGGTTTTGGGAAGGTGAATGTTCTGTCAATAAATTAAAATATAATTATAAAGAAACTTATAAAAACGGAAAATTAATTTCGGGAGAAAGCATAGATAACAATAAAATGTCAAATAAATATACCGAAATTACGACCAAACCTGAATACAAATCTGGAATTATGGATTTTTACAAATATATTTCAAAAAACTATAGATTACCAAAACAACAAGGACTTAAAGGAAAAATCTACGTCACATTTGTTGTTGACAAAGATGGAAAAATAGTTGAACCAAAGGTATTGAGAGATTTAGGCTACGGAACAGGTGAGGAAGCAATAAGAATCTTGAAAAATTGTGACAACTGGGCTCCTGGCGAACAAAGAGGGAGAAAAGTAAGATGCAGCTATTCGTTACCTATTACAATTCAAAGTGCTTATTAAAATAATTCATAATTCTTCGCTAGGGTGAGGAGCTTTTAACAGGAACACTTCGAAGAGCAGGTGACATTCCTGACAATAGGATTCTATTGGGATTCTATTATTTGGAATTGAATAATTTAATAAAATTTTAATCAAAAAACAATCAAAAAACAATCAAAAACAATTCTATCCTTATGAAAAAATCATTAATTAAAAAACTTACTTGTTCTATTGTAACATTAAGTATTGCTCTATTCTTTTTGGCTTCTTGCTCTCCTGATGATGAAAAAGATCCAGCTGTTGTATTTACAAGCCTTGAAGCCAACAAAACAGATGTTTTTATAGAAGAAAAAATTATATTAAACCTTGTAGGATCTGGTTTTACTGATGCCGAATTAGGTTGTAGTAACCCATCAGTAAAAATAACCAAAGTTACATCCACAATATACGAAATATCATCTGATTTGGCTGCAACAGCAAATGTATTTGTTACATTAAGAAACAACACCTACAAAGAGAGCAAAAATGTTGCATTAAATTTTTATGAGCACGGTATTAAAAACTTTAATACTGTTGAAGGGATCAAAGTAAATGTTGATTTATCTTCAAAAGTTTTAAAACTTATAGGAGAGCCAGAAAACAAATCAACTTCTACTACAGGTACAATTGAATATTGGTCATATCCTTCAAAAGGGGTCCTTTTTGCAATATTGAAAAGCACAAACTTAGTTAACAATATTAACGCATACAGTTCAAATTTTTCTACAACTTTAGAAAATGGTACTAAAGTATACTACAAAAATTATCCATTTGATATTGGAAATGGTTGGTACATAAACAATACAAACACCATAATGGATGCAGTTATCACAAAATTAGGCCAACCTACAAATAAATATAGTAGTACTACTGACCCAACTTCTACATTTAGAACCTATAGATTCGCAACTCAAAATATGTACCTTGGTTTTTATGGGTCTACTGAAGATGATTATTTTGGAAAAACAATTAGATCTATTATTTTATATTAATATAAGTTTCTAAAATAGATTGCTATAAGATATTGTATATCAATTCTAGTATTGAACGTGGAGAATATCCCACCCCCGACTGCGCGAGCATTAGGTATAATATTGTGGGTACGAGCGTGACGCTCGCACTAGCTTTGAGAATTTAAGGCAAAAGATGTTTTAGAAGCTTTGAAATAAAAAAAGAATATTTATAATTTATTTCTTAAAGCATTAAACCTTTTTATTTATTGAAAGTCCAAGGAGTGTTAACTATAAAACAAATATAAAAATGAAAAAATTAATTTTAGTGGCTTTGTTAGCTGCGGGTTTAAGTGGATTTGCTCAAGAAGCAGGTAAAAAAGGTGGTGCTGATAAAATGTTGCAAAAAATGACAACAGAATTGTCTTTGACAGCTGATCAACAAGTAGCAATAAAGCCGATTGTTGAAGAACAAGTGGCTCTTAAAAAAGACAGCAAGGAAAATCCCGATCATGCTGATGCCAACAAAGAAAAAGCAAAGGAATTATCCAAAAAAGTTAAAGGAATGTTGACACCTGCGCAATTAGAAATTCAAAAAGCCAATAT
>JBIKPM010000244.1:0-3846 GCA_044357435.1 Flavobacterium sp.
GAAAGTATTCCAGTGCATGAGGACATCAAAAAACAATCAGGCGATTATTTGAAATACATAGAAAACTACAAGCAAAGTATCAAAAACTTGGCGACTTGTGGGATTAATATTGTTTGTTATAATTTCATGCCTGTTTTAGACTGGTCTAGAACGGATTTATCGTATGAAATGCCAGATGGTTCTAAAGCCTTGCGTTTTGACATCAACGAATTCGCTGCTTTTGAATTGTTTATTCTAAAAAGACCTGGAGCAGAAACTACCTATTCAGAAGCGCAAAAAGCAAAAGCTAAAGCCACTTTTGAAAAGTTAACCGATGCCGATAAAGTAAAATTGCAACAAAATATTATTGCTGGTTTGCCCGGTGCAGAAGAATCATATACCGTAGAAGATTTCTTAAAGGTACTTCAAGGATATGATGGAATTGATGCCAATAGATTGAAAGAAAATTTATATTATTTCTTACGTGAAATCATTCCTGTTGCCGAAAGCGCAGGCGTTTTAATGGCAATTCACCCCGATGATCCTCCTTATCCAATTTTAGGTTTGCCTAGAGTGGTAAGTACCGAAGCAGATTTGATTCAATTATTAAATGCAATTGATTCGCCATCCAACGGATTTTGTATGTGTACGGGTTCTTACGGCGTTATTGCCGAGAATGATTTGCCAGGAATTGTAGATCGTCATGGGGATAAAATGAATTTTATTCACTTGAGAAGCACCCAACGCGATGCCGAAGGGAATTTCTACGAAGCCAATCATTTAGAAGGGGATGTAGATATGTATGAAGTAGTAAAATCTATTCTGAAAAAACAAAAAGAAACGAAAAGAATAATCCCAATGCGCCCAGATCATGGGCATCAAATGCTAGACGATTTGAATAAAAAAACAAATCCAGGTTATTCTGGAATTGGACGTTTACGAGGTCTTGCTGAACTACGAGGCTTGGAAATGGGTATAGAAAAAAGTTTATTTTAATAAGTATGTCTGAAAATATATTTATAACGGATGATTTTTTGCTACACAGTGATGCGGCAAGAACATTGTATCACGATTATGCAAAAGCACAACCTATTTTTGATTACCACTGTCATTTGTCTCCAAAAGACATTGCAGAAGATCGCCAGTTTGAGAATTTAGCCCAAATTTGGATTGACGGGGATCACTATAAATACAGAGCCATGCGTGCCAATGGTGTGAACGAAAAATTCATCACGGGTGACGCTAGCGATTATGAAAAGTTTTTCAAATGGGCAGAAACGGTTCCTTATACTCTAAGGAACCCACTGTACCATTGGACTCATTTGGAGTTAAAAAACTATTTTGGAATCACAACTTTGTTGAATTCAGATTCTGCCGAATCCATTTACAACCAATGTTCTGATTTATTAAAAAAACCAGAATATAGTGTAAAAAACATACTTCGTAAAATGAACGTTGCTGTTGTGGGAACCACGGATGATCCAACGGATGATTTGCGTTACCATAAACAATTGCAAGATGATAATTTTGAAATTAGAGTTTTGCCTTCTTTTCGTCCTGACAAAGCATCGGAAATGGAAAAAGGGCAAGCATTTGTGGATTGGATTCAAAAATTAGAAAAAACGGTAGGATATTCCATTGCGGATTTCGTCACTTTAATTAAAGCCCTACAAGAACGACACGATTTTTTCCATGAAATGGGTTGCAGAATTTCGGATCACGGACATACCAATTTTTATGGAGAGGAATATACCCCAACCGAGGTAAACGCCATTTTTGCGAAAGCGTTGAAAGGTGAAAAGGTTTCTGTTCTGGAGATTGATAAATACAAATCTGCCGTATTATTTGAATTGGCTTTAATGAATAAGAAAAAATCTTGGGCACAGCAATTTCACGTAGGCGCCATAAGAAACAACAATGCAAAAATGTTGGAGGATATTGGTCCCGATCAAGGATTTGATTCTCTTGGCGATTTGAATATGGCTGATAATATGAGCAAGTTCTTCGGAAGATTGAGCCAGTGCGATGGATTGACCAATACTATAGTGTACAATTTGAACCCTCGCGATAGCGAAATGTTTGCTTCAATGGCGGCTAATTTTAACGATGGAAAAGTAGCAGGAAAGATGCAATATGGAGCGGCTTGGTGGTTTTTGGACCAAAAAGATGGTATGGAAAAACAACTAGACGTACTTTCTAACTTTGGTTTATTGAGCCGATTTGTTGGAATGGTAACGGATTCAAGAAGTTTCCTTTCTTTTCCACGACACGAGTATTTTAGACGTATCTTGTGCAATGTTCTGGGGGAAGAAATTCAAAAAGGAGAATTGCCAAATGATATGAAACTTATCGGAAACATGGTAGAAGCCATTTGCTATAAAAACGCAAAAGCCTACTTTGATATTAATAAACTATAAATTTAACCCGAATTCAAATGGACAATTAATTCGTTCTAATTCAAAATTGACTTAACCTAAAAACCAACCAATGAATAAAAAAAATCAATCAATTGGAAATTACCGCTGGACCATCTGCGGTTTACTTTTTTTCGCAACCACCGTAAATTATTTGGATAGACAAGTGCTAAGTCTTTTGGCACCTAGTTTGTCGGAAGAATTTGGATGGTCTAATAGTGATTATGCTAATATCACTGCAGTATTTCAGTTTATATATGCTATTTCTATGCTTTTTGCAGGAAGAATAATTGATAAATTAGGTACTAAAAAAGGATATGTTCTTGCAATAGTTGTTTGGTCTTTAGGGGCAATTATGCATGCGTATTCATTACCTGTTGGTACAGCATTCTCTACTTTTATGGTTTGGATTGGTGTAGGGGCAGTCCCTATTTCCATTGCAGGGTTTATGTTGTCTCGAGCTGTTTTGGGATTTGGTGAATCTGGAAACTTTCCGGCAGCCATAAAAGCTGTTGCGGAATATTTTCCAAAAAAAGAACGTTCGTTTGCTACCGGTATTTTTAACTCGGGGTCTAATGTTGGTGCTATTTTAGCCCCACTAACCGTTCCTGTTATCGCTATGCATTATGGATGGGAATTTGCCTTTATACTTGTGGGAGCCATTGGTTTTCTTTGGGTTATTCTTTGGTTCATATTCTACGAAATTCCAACAAAACAAAAAAGACTTTCTAAGGCCGAGTATGATTACATTCATGATGATGAAATTATAATAGCTGAAAGCACTGAAAAACCAAAAGAAGAAAAAATAGCTTGGTTCAAATTATTGGGCTACAAACAAACCTGGGCTTTTGTATTTGGAAAATTCATGACCGATGGGATATGGTGGTTCTTTTTATTCTGGTTACCCAAATATCTTGAGGCTCAATTTAATATGAAGGGAACGGATATAGTATTGCCATTAGCGGTATTATATAGTATGACTATGGTTGGAAGTATTGGTGGTGGTTGGTTTCCAATGTATTTTATCAATAAAGGACACAATCCTTATGAAGGTAGAATGAAGGCGATGCTTGTCATAGCATTATTTCCTTTAGTGGTGTTGTTAGCGCAGCCATTAGGTCATTTTACTTTTTGGATTCCGGTACTTTTAATTGGTGTAGGAGCATCTGCCCACCAAGCGTGGTCTGCTAATATTTTTACTACGGTTTCAGATATGTTTCCTAAAAAAGCGATTGGATCCATAATTGGAATTGGAGGAATGGCCGGCGGCCTAGGAGGTGTATTGGTATCTAAATTAGGTGGTTATTTATTTGATTACTATGATGATTTGGGTCACATTCAAACTGGTTATACCATTATGTTTGTTCTTTGTGCTGTGGCATATCTTGTAGCTTGGTCTGTAATGAAATTATTGGTGCCTAAATACAGTCCTATAACAGATTTGTAATTTTAT
>JBIKPM010000068.1:0-9017 GCA_044357435.1 Flavobacterium sp.
TTATCAGCATTACTAGATGTCAGATATGGAGGGGCTGTTTATAACGGAACTTTAGCAAGATTACATAATGTCGGGATTTCAGAAGCATCAGCTGACAGGGAACGTACCTACATAATAGATGGTGTTAAGCAAGACGGAACACCTAATGATATCGCAATCCCTGCAAGAACTTACTATAGAAACTATTTAGGGGATGCTGGTGGTGCGGCGGAAGAAGCTGTAACAGTTGTAAAATGGGTCAGATTGAGAGATGTAAATTTAAGTTATGATTTTAATGTTAAGCAATTCAAATCAATCAATTCTGCACAAATTTCTTTCACAGGAAGAAACTTATTCTTAAATACTAATTACGAAGGGGTTGACCCTGAAACCAGCTTAACAGGAGCAGGATCAAGTATTAATGGATTAGATTATTTCAACAATCCGGGTAGCAAATCTTTCATAATGTCTCTTAAAGTTGGCTTTTAATTTAAAATAAATGAAAATGAAAAAATATATCAAAAGTACAATCCTGACTTTGCTTAGTATTTCACTACTAACCAGTTGTCAACATGAGTTAGATACCTTCAATGATAATCCTAACGACCCTATTACAACAAATCCTTCCTTGCTGTTGAGTACGATGGAAGTTTCAACTTTTTCCAACCATACCAGTGGATTAATACGAAATTCTAATATTTTTTCTCAAAATTTGGCTGGAACAAGTGTTGGTCAAATGGGAGAAATAGCAAATTATATAATTACTGAAAACGATGTTAATAACGAATGGAATACAGTTTACGGAACAACCTTAATAAGTGGTCATATCATGAATCGTGATTTCAAAAACGATTACCCTCATTACAATGGGATAGCGCAAGTTTTAACTGCATTAAATTTAAGTTACGCTACTGATAACTGGGGCGATGTTCCCTATGACGAAGCATTTAGAGCTGACGAAGGAATCGTAGCTCCTAAATACAATACACAAGAAGAAATTTATATAAGATTACAATCTATTTTAGATGAAGCTATTTTAAATTTAAAAAAACCTACCAGCGCAAATGTTTCTGTGCCATCCACAGATGACTATATTTTCAAAGGCGATACCCAAAAATGGATAAAAGTAGCTCATGTTTTAAAAGCAAGATTTGCATTGCGATTATCAGAAGTAGATCCAAATGCAGCCCAAAAGGCATTAGTTCATTTGACTAATTCTGGAATAAGTTCTAATGCAGATGATGCAAAAACTTTTTTCCCAGGTACAGCCAATGGACTAAATCAATGGTATGCATTCGAGGTTTCTCGTGGCCTTTATCTAAAAACAGGAAAATTCTTTGTTGACTATTTAAAAAACACATCAGATCCTAGGTTAGCATTTATGGTAGCGAAAGATAATAGCGGAGAATATAGTGGTAATGCTGCCGATGATTTGTCTACTACAACAACATCTTACATTGGACCAGCTTTTGCAAGCTCAACATCAGCTGTTGGAATTGTGACATATGCAGAAGCAAAATTTATTGAAGCTGAGGCTAAATTGAAAACTGGAGACGCTGCTGGTGCAAAAACCGCAATGGAAGAAGCTGTCAAAGCATCTGTTTTAAGCACGACAGGAACTCCTGCAACTACAGCATTTATTACTACAGCAACAGCTACAGTTGATTTGGCTAACATTATTCAACAAAAATATGTTGCTCTTCACTTAACCATGGAACCATATAACGACTACAGAAGAACTGGTTTTCCTGCTTTAGTACCAAATCAAAGTTCTGCTACTAAACAGATTCCTGTTAGACTTCCAACTCCAAGTGAAGAAAGACTTTACAATCCAAATGCTACAGTTGTTAGCAATGTAACTTCAAAAGTTTGGTGGGACAAAAACTAATTTTGGAACACCACTATTATTACCAAAACCACCCCAAAAAAAGGGGTGGTTTTTTTATACCTTTGCACATGGAAATAAGGACATCTAATATTTGGAATACGAGCCATTATTGAGGCAATACAATCAGAGGCGGCAGTCGATAAAGTCTTTATGCCATAGGAAATATCCGGCGAATAAATTATAATCGAATCAATCAAAAAAACTGGATAAATATGGAATACGATTCCATATTTATGCAGTTTTTTGATTGAAAAATAGAAATACATAATCGGAAAAGAGACAATAACTTAAGGAATACAGACAAGAAAAATAATTTAAAAAACAAATGATTATCCTAAAAATTTATTGTCATGAATTTTTAGAAACTAATAAAGAGATAATTAATGTATAATTTTATATCTTTGATAAATAATTTGTTACATTAAGACAAAAAAATGAGTACTACCGAAATAAAACTTTACGATTTTTTTAGAAAAGATTTAAAACTCGATGACAATAGAGCAAAAATCTTTACTGAAATTTTGTATGAAAGTATAGAAAGCAATACTATACGAATCAATACTCAATACAAAAGCGAGTTGCAATCTGATTTACAAAAAATGGAAATGCAATTAAGGACCGATATGCAGCAAATGGAAATAAAATTAAGAGCAGAAATAAAAGACACTAAAACCGACATGATAAAATGGTTTTTCGCTTTTTTTGTTACCCTAGTTTTAATGATTTTAGGACTATATGCAACTATATTGCTGAAATAGAATCTCACAGAAGATTAAGAAACCACTCAAAAAATTGAGTGGTTTTTTTTATACCTTTGCACCATGGAAAAAGAACATTTAATATTCGGAATACGAGCCATTATTGAGGCAATACAAGCAGGAAAGGAAGTCGATAAAGTCTTCATTCAAAAAGAAATATCTGGCGAATTGATGAAAGACTTAATGAAAGTGATGAAACGTGCCAACGTGAATTTTTCCTATGTTCCCGTAGAAAAATTAAACAGACTTACTCCAAACAACCATCAAGGTGCAGTAGCTTCCATTTCACCTATCGGTTTTATTGACTTGGAACATTTAGTGGAGGCAACCGTTGAGTCTGGAAAAGTGCCTTTGTTTTTGATTTTGGATCAAATTTCGGATGCGCGTAATTTTGGCGCCCTAATAAGGACAGCAGAATGCACCGGCGTAAACGGAATTATTGTTCAAAAAGCAGGTTCGGCTCCCGTAAACGGTGATACCGTAAAAACATCTGCAGGTGCCGTGTTTAATGTGCCGATTTGTAAAGTGGAACACATCAAAGACGCCATATTCTATCTGCAAGGTTCAGGAATAAAAACAGTGGCGGCTACTGAAAAAACAGAGCAAACCATTTATGATATTAATTTAAAAGAGGCAGTTGCCATTATTATGGGTTCAGAAGACAGAGGGATCAACCCTTCTGTGCTGAAAATTGTGGATGAAAAAGCAAAACTCCCCATGTTTGGAACCATTGGTTCGCTGAACGTTTCCGTGGCTTGTGGCGCTTTTTTATATGAAGCGGTGAGGCAAAGGAATTAGATTTCTTAGATTGATAGACTTCTTATAAAATTAGATTTTTAGCATACTTTAAAATGAATCAAGACTCCGGTTTTGATTCATTTTTTTGGTTTTCAACGATAGTGTAATTTACAGGAAATCCGGAAGAAAAATAAGGGGAAAATTCCTCTTCCGATTCTATTTTTGGAATATTCACAAAATTTCCTTCTTCATCGAAACGCTGCATAAACTTATCTTCTTGTGGATTAAAATCTGGATGTTCCCAATCGTATTTGATTATCTTCTTGTATTCGGGTGTTTTGTAAATTAAAGAAAGTACAAAACCCGTAATTAATCCTGCCAAATGTCCTTCCCAAGAAATCATAGCATCCACCTTAGGAAAAATATACCAAACCATACCTCCATATACAATTACAACGGTGAGAGACAAGGCTACCAATCGATAATACTTGGTTTGAATTCCTTTGAAAAAAATAAAACTTACCAGTACATAGATCAAACCGCTAGCGCCAATATGATAACTATCCCTGCCAATTATCCAAGTAATCAATCCCGAAAGTAAAATTCCATAACCAATAACCACTATGGATTGTTTGGCATAAAAATAGCGCAAGGCGGCCAACAAAACTAAAAGTGGAATTGAATTGTTATACAAATGTTCAATGTCAGCATGAATGAAAGGACTAAAAATAACGCCTTGAAAACCATAAAATGTTCTGGGAAAAATTCCATTTTCGACAAAATCAAAATCAAATTTGATTTCTATCCAATATATAAACCACAAGAACCACACGAAAAAAAGCGGCAATCCTATTACTGAATTAGAATACTTGAAATGATTGTCGTTCATTTGGTTTATTGGGCGTTGGATTTTAGGTTTTGGTCTACAATAAATACAAATCAAAAATGTATCCAAAGGCAAGTTAATGCTATTTTGTCATATTTAGAAAAAGATTATAAAAATTGAGAACAGAAAATATTAGAATATCTTTAGACTAAGTAGCTTCAAATAAAAACAGTAATTTTACCAAAGTTATTTTTGATTAACGATTAACGATTAACGAATTCAGATTTCAGATTTAAAAGACAAATGGAAGCACCACTGGCAGAACGCATACGCCCTCAAAAACTGGAGGATTATATCAGTCAATCGCATTTGGTTGGACCAAATGGCTCATTGACGCAACAAATAGCGAAAGGAATTATTCCATCCTTACTCTTTTGGGGACCGCCAGGAACCGGAAAAACGACTTTAGCACAAATCATCGCCCAAGAATCGAAGCGTCCGTTTTATATTTTGAGTGCCATCAATTCCGGCGTTAAGGACATTCGTGACGTGATAGAAAAAGCCAAGCAAAGTGGAGGACTTTTCACATCAAAAAATCCGATTCTATTTATTGACGAGATTCATCGTTTCAGCAAATCACAACAAGATTCTTTATTGGCAGCAGTTGAAAAAGGATGGATAACCTTAATTGGTGCCACGACCGAAAACCCAAGTTTTGAGGTGATTCCCGCATTATTGTCGCGTTGCCAAGTGTATGTTTTGAATGCATTTACCAAAAATGATTTGGAGACATTGTTGCATCGCGCTATTAAGACAGATGCTTTTTTGGCAACAAAAAAAATCAATCTAACCGAAACGGAAGCCCTGTTAAGACTTTCGGGCGGAGATGGACGCAAACTATTAAATATTTTTGAACTCGTCGTAAACGCTTCGGAGGAAGACGAAATTTCAATCACCAACAACAGGGTTTTTGAACTCGTGCAACAAAACACGGTTCTGTATGACAAAAGTGGCGAACAACATTATGACATTGTTTCGGCATTTATAAAATCAATTCGAGGCAGTGATCCAAACGGCGCCGTATATTGGCTTGCCCGGATGATTGAAGGGGGAGAAGACGTAAAATTTATTGCAAGAAGAATGCTGATTTTGTCTAGTGAGGATATTGGGAATGCAAATCCAACCGCTTTTATCATGGCAAACAATACTTTTCAGGCCGTTGCCACCATTGGTTATCCCGAAAGCAGAATTATATTGAGCCAATGTGCCATTTACTTGGCGACTTCACCCAAAAGTAATGCTTCTTATTTAGCTATTGGAAATGCGCAACAATTAGTAAAACAAACTGGTGATTTGCCCGTCCCCATTCATTTAAGAAATGCACCAACAAAATTAATGAAGGAATTGGGTTATGGTGACGAATACAAATATTCGCATGATTATGCCAATAACTTTGCTGAGCAGGAATTTTTGCCAGAAGCCATTTCGGAAACGGTATTATACAATCCTGGAGACAATTCAAGAGAAAACAATACTAGGGAATTTTTAAAAAACCGTTGGAAAAGTAAGTATGGATATTAGTAGCAGGTAGCAGGTAGCAGGTAGCAAAAATAAAAAATTTAAACTTCGAATAGATGTTTAACATTCTTAATCTGAAATCTGAACCCTAAAACTTAACGTTTATCATTTCAGAAATTAACAGGTCATTTTGATAATATTCAAAAAACCACTGATTGTCCTTAGCAACTAAAATCCCCTGAACACTTCCTTTTGTTGCCATAAAACTCACCGGATTAGAAGTCTTGAATACTTTCATCACTACTTTTGGCTCGATGTCAATCAATTGATATCCATAAGAAGTGGGTTGAGCATAAAGCAACGTAGCGTCACTATTTTCAAGGACTTTATTTGGATCACTTTTCGTAGTTTTTATTGGAATAATAGAGTTTACTACCTGTGTTGTTATTTCTGGAATTATCGCTAATTTTTCTTCTAAATTTGGGTTATCCTTATATTCCAATGCATATATTGATACAAAAGCATTGTTTAAAGCCTCCTTATAAGCCTCTTCGAATTGTTTTTCTCTACTTTTTCCCACTTCAGATTTAAAAATTTCTACCCCATAGCAATCTTTAAAAACAACAATTAATTTAGTAACTAAAAAACCACTTTCCTTTTTTAAATCAACTGTCAATAGCTTACACCTATCATTTAATTCCAGCGTAATAGATTCATTACTATAAAAGGCTTGAAATCCAGCTTTCGTCAGGTTAAACTTAGTAAGAGTCTGAAGTCGATATTGATTTTCTTCTTTTTGAAAATCATATTTTAATGGAATAATAATAGCTTTATAATCATTCACTGACTGCGAGAAACAGTAGTTTGTCAAAAATAGCGATAGGAACAAAAGTATTTTATTCATGTTTATAAGTATTTTTTAAGTTCTAATAAATGATTTACTTGTTTAATATTATCTGCCACTACCTTATTATTTCCATTGAAAAAAATCGCATCCAATCCAGCATCCAAAGCTCCTTGAACATCAGCCTCCATACAATCCCCAATCATGATGCTGTACTCTTTTTTGGCTTTAGCCAAACCTAATGCATATTCAAAAATAAGGGAGTTTGGTTTTTTTACGCCCGCCATTTCTGAGTTGGTAATGGTCTTGAAATAATGTGTAATATACGAATTGTTTAATTTGTTTTCTTGAATTTCAGCGAAACCATTGGTAATGATATGCAAATTATATTTGGGTTTCAAATACTCTAAAATTTCAATCGTCCCCTCGAATAAGTGATTGTATTTTGGCAAATAGTGGATGTATTGCTCTGATAAAACAAGTATTGATTGGTCTTCAATCGGGAATTCCAATAAATCAAACGTTTCTTTTAATCTACCGAATCGAAGTTCTTTTTGGCTAATTTCATCTTTTCTATATCTTTCCCAATACTTTAGATTTATGGGTACGTAAAATTGAAGAAAATCATTCATATTCACGGACATCTCCTGCATTTTAAAAACGGTTTCGAATGCCAAAGCAGAGTTCTTTTCGAAGTCCCAAAGCGTATGGTCCAGGTCAAAAAAGACATCGGTTATTTTTGCATCTTTTGTTTTCATTTCTTAAAAAATTCCATCGTCATTAAAACTATAAAACCCGTTTTCGGCAATAATGACGTGATCCAAAACAGTAATATCTAAATTTTGACCCGCCGCTTTCAGCTTTTTTGTAATTTGCTTGTCGGCATCGCTAGGAATCAAAGTTCCGGAGGGATGGTTATGGCACAAAATCAATCCTGTTGCCCCCATCTCGAGAGCCGCCTTAAAAACTAATCGCACATCGACCAGTGTCCCGGTAATACCTCCCTTGCCTAGCTGCGATTTGGACAGCACTTTATTCGAATTATTTAAATACAAAACCCAAAATTCCTCATGTGGTAATTCGCCAATAATGGGTTGCATCAATTCGAAAATCATTTTACTGGATGTGATTTTCTTCAATTCGACTGCCTCTTCTGCCCTTCTTCGCCTTCCCAATTCCATTGCGGCCATAATGGAAATAGCTTTAGCTTCTCCAATTCCCTTGAAACTCATTAATTGCTGGATTGTCAATTTCCCTAAAGCATTCAAATTGTTGTCGACACTCGCCAAAATCCTTTTGCTCAAACCTACCGCCGATTCATTTTTGCTTCCGGATCCAATCAAAATGGCAATCAATTCGGCATCGCTCAAAGCACTTTTGCCTTTCAGCATTAGCTTTTCGCGAGGTTTGTCGTCTTCAGACCAATTCGTTATCGGGAAATTATTTGATTCCATTTTATAAATTATTCAATCAATTCCTTCACTTCATCAAAATTCAACCCGCCATAATTACCAGAACTCATTAGTAATAATGCCGAGTTTTCGAAATTGAGATTGAAAAGATAGTCTTTAAAAGCTGTCGGATTGGTATAAATGATCAAATCTTTTCGATTGAAGGCTTGGGCAATTTGTTCATAGGTCACTTCTTCGAGTTGCTTAATCTTTACGGCGTCCGGAGAATAGAAAACTACGGCAACATCAGCATATTCTAATGCACCCTCATATTCTTTAAGAAATTCGGCATTCAGGCTGCTGTAGGTATGTAGTTCTAAACAAGCAATCAAAGTCCGATTTGGATATTGCTCTTTCACTGCTTTTGTGGTGGCGGCAACTTTACTTGGCGAATGTGCAAAATCTTTGTAAGCCACTTTTGTTTGGCCTTCGGCAATTTTTTCCAATCGTTTTGAAGCTCCTTTAAAACTGGCAATGGCTTCATAAAAATCGGCTTCATCCACGCCCATATTTTGGCAAATCCATTTAGCTCCAGCCAAATTATTCAAATTATGCGCCCCAAAAACCTCGATTGGCATTGCTCCTTCCGGGGTTTCGAGAAGTGTAACGCCATCTTCCACTTCGTATTTCGGTGTTCTATAAGACATTTTACGAATTGGATTCGTGGCAGCCTCGGAAACGCGACCTACTTCAGTATCTTCTTCGTTATACACCAAAATCCCACCATTAGTGATTTTGTTGATGAAAATTTCAAACTGCTCCACATAGAAATCATAGGTTGGAAAAACATTGATGTGATCCCAGGCTATTCCAGAAATCAGTGCAATATTTGGCTGATACAAATGAAATTTCGGTCTTCTATCTATTGGCGAAGATAAATATTCATCCCCTTCAAGCACGATAAAATCATTCTCTTCCGTAAGATGAACCATCGTGTCAAAACCTTCCAGCTGTGCTCCCACCATATAATCTACTTCAATATTGTGATAATGCATCACGTGTAAAATCATCGAAG